>NZ_DASVFL010000176.1:0-21080 GCF_036380075.1 Lentzea sp.
GCGACGACGACCTGGACTTCGACGTGCCGCCCATGACGCCGGAGCAGTTCGTGCGGGAGATCGGCGACTGGCTGGCCGACGACCCGGCCACGGTGGACCGGGAGGCTTTGCGCGTGCTGGTGCGCCAGGTGGTGTCGGAGGTCCGGGTGGCCGGCGCGTAGCCCCGCACCGCTGAGCACCGCCGCAACACGCGTGCGAGCATTGCCGCCATGACCCGAACGGTGTGCCTCGCGCAGAACCCCGACGCGGACGCACTCCTCGCGTCGGACATGTTCGCCCTGCTCTTGGGCATGATGCTGGACCAGCAGATTCCCATGGAAAAGGCCTTCTCCGGCCCTAAGGTCCTGGCCGACCGCATGGGCGGCCTGGACGTGCACCGCATCGCCGAAGCCGACCCCGAGACCTTCGCAACGATCATGGCCACGCCGCCCGCCGTGCACCGCTTCCCCGGCTCGATGGCCAAGCGGGTGCAGGCGTTGTCGCAGTTCGTCGTCGAGCAGTACGACGGTGACGTCACGGGGATCTGGGCCGAGGCGGACGGCAGGACGGTGTTCAAGCGGCTCAAGGCGTTGCCCGGGTTCGGGGACCAGAAGGCCGAGATCTTCCTCGCCCTTCTGGGCAAGCAGTTCGGGGTCGTGCCGGAGGGGTGGCGGGAGGCCGCCGGGCACTACGGCGAGGACGGAAGCCGTCGTAGCGTGGCCGATGTGACCGACCAGAAGTCGTTGCTGGAGGTCCGCGACTTCAAGAAGGCCGCGAAGGCCGCCGCCAAGAAGTAGCACCGGCTGTTCATCATCTGGTTCGCTGGGCGCACGCCGTCAGCCCGAACGAGGTGCCATCGTGCCTCGGGAGAGAAGGGGCGTTGCGTTGCGCATCAAGACACTCGGCCTCGTCACGGTTCTCGCGCTCGGTCTGACCGTGACCCCGGCACAGGCCTCAGCTTGGCCCGGCGACTCGGCCGTCAGGACGGCTGACGCGTCCGGCGTGTTCGGCAAGAACCTCAGCGGGCTGTCGTTCGAGAGCTCGCAGGTCGTGTGGGCGGTGAAGAACAGCCCGTCCACGCTCTACCGGCTGACGCCTTCGGGCGGCACCTGGCAGATCAGCCAGACCAGGTCCCTCGCCTTCGCGGACGGGCGGGGCGATCCCGACGCCGAGGGTGTGGTGAGCACGCCGGACGGGCTCTTCGTCGTCTCCGAGCGGGACAACGACGACGAGGACGTCAGCGCGCCGACAGTCCTGAAGTACGGGACGTCCGGCATCGCCACAACCCAATGGCGCCTGCCGGGGATGCCGCAGACCGACCCCAACGACGGGCCCGAGGGCATCGCGTGGGTGCCGGACGTGTTCCTGACGAGCCAGAACTTCAAGGCCGACAACGGGAAGCTCTACGACCCGGCGGACTTCCCCGGCCACGGGACGGGGCTCGTCGCGGTCGGGCTCGAGGCGACCGGCGAGATCTACCTGTACGCCCTGCAGAGCGCCAAGGCGGTCCTGGTCGCGAAGTTCGCGAGCGGGCAGAAGCAGGTCATGGAGCTCGAGTTCGACGGCACGCAGCTGTGGGCGACGTGCGACGACCACTGCGACGGGCGCGCCACGACGTTCGTCATCAGCAGCGGCCGGTTCAAGCTCAAGAACACCTACGACCGGCCGGCGAAGCTGCCGAACGTGAACCTCGAGGGCTTCGCGATCTCGCCCGGCTGCGTCAACGGCAAGAAGCTGGTCCTCTGGTCGGACGACGACAACACCGACAAGCACGCTCTTCGCGGCGGCGCGGTGAACTGCACGGTCTGAGCGGAGGATTGTCGGGGTGCGGAACTAAGCTGCGGCGCGTGACCGCACCCCAGATCCCCGGCCTGTCCGACCTGAGACCGTTGGGCGCCGGCGGGTTCGCCACCGTCTACATCGCGCACCAGGCCCAGCTGCACCGCAACGTCGCGGTCAAGATCGACAACCGGGTGCTGGTCGACGAACGGGACCGGCACCGGTTCCTGCGCGAGGCGCGGGCGGCGGCGAAGCTGTCCGGGCACCCGCACGTCGTCGGGGTGCACGACGCGAACATCACCTCGTGGGGCACGCCCTACATCGTCATGGAGCTGTGCACGGGCGGGTCGCTCGCCGACCAGCTCGACAGCAACGGGCCGTTCCACCCCGAGCAGGTGCGCGACCTCGGCATCAAGCTCGCGGACGCGCTCGCCGCGGCGCACCACGAAGGGGTGCTGCACCGGGACATCAAGCCCGGCAACATCCTCGTCGACCGGTACGGCACGCCGAAGCTCGCCGACTTCGGGCTCGCGGCGCTGCTGGACGCGCAGGGCGGCAGCACGGTCACGCGGGACGCCCTGAGCCCCAGCTACGCGCCGCCCGAGGCGTTCGCGATGGCCGAACCGACGCCGCAGGCCGACGTCTACTCGCTCGCCGCGACGCTGTACACGTTGCTCGCGGGCAAGCCGCCTCGGCCGGTTCCGTGGCCCGTCAACAGCTTCGACCAGCTCGGCGAGATCCTGCGCCGTCCCGTGCCCGCCGTCGACGGGGTGCCGCCGGCGTTGCACGAGGCACTGGCGCGGGCGCTGCACCCGGACGCCAACCTGCGCACGCCCAGTGCGGCCCAGCTGCGCGACGAGTTGCGCGACCCGATGCGGCAGCCGACGGTGCCGGTCACTCCCCCGCCGCCCCGGCGCAAGCGGTGGCCGTTGGTCGCGGCCGCGGCCGGGGTCGTCCTGGCGATCGGCGCCGGCCTGCTCGTGTGGAACCTCGTCGGCAAGGACAAGACGACCGCCCAGGGCCCCGGTCCGCAGACGTCGCAGTCGCAGCCAGGTGGTTCCGAGGACGTGCCGCCGTTCCTCAAGAAGTGCGGCGAGACGTACTGCATCGACCAGTCGACGTGCTTCCGCGGTATCAACAACTTCGGCGGCATGCCCGCCGCCGCCCGCAAGGTCGGCAGCTGCTCCAACGAGCACTACTGGGAGGCGTTCGCGGGCGGCTGGCTCTCCGGTGAGATCCCGGCGGTCGACTCGGACGAGCTGGCGGCGTCGGCGGAGGTGAAGGACGTCTGCACGCCCGCCGCGATGAAGGCCAACACCCGGTCCACGGTCGACACGACCGGCTGGGAGATCACCGCGGTCGGGTTCAAGGACGGCACCCGCAACTACTTCCTCTGCCTCGCCGCTCAGCCGGAGGTGGGCGAGGTCGTGACCAGCGCGTTCGGCAAGTAGAAAATCCACTTGCGACAGTCACTAACGTAGGTCGACGTGCGTGTTCACGCCGATTTGATCATTGCCGGTTTCCGAAGGTACTCGACCTACCGCCAAGCGATGCTGGCCGGGATGACCACGAACGTGGTCTTCGGCCTGCTCCGGATCGCGATCCTCGCCGCCGCCCTCACCGCGGCGAACGGCGAGATCGCGGACTACGACATCGCTGCCACCAACACGTACGTCTGGATCGGGCAGGGGCTGCTCGGGTTCGTCCTGCTGTGGGGGAACAACGAGCTCGCCGAGCGAGTGCGATCCGGTGACGTCGTGGTAGACCTCTACCGACCCTGGCACCTCCAGACCGCGCTGCTGGCGCAGGACGTCGGCCGCGGCGGCTTCGCGCTGCTCACCAGGCTGGCTCCGCCGGTGGTGTTCGGCATGGTGCTGTTCCCATTCCAGTTCCCCGAGAACCCGTTGCGGTGGCCGCTGTTCCTGCTCAGCGCCACGATCGCGCTCGTGATCAGCTTCGGGGTGCGGTTCCTCGTGGAGGTCAGCGCGTTCTGGCTGCTCGACAACCGCGGGGTGTTCGCGTTCTGGAACGTCACGTCGGGCCTGCTGTGCGGGCTGACGGTGCCCGTCGCGTTCTTCCCAGGCTGGGCGCGGGACGTGCTGTGGCTGACGCCCTTCCCGGCGTTGCTGCAGGCGCCGATCGACGTGTTCCTCGGCCACGGAAGCACTGCGGAACTCCTGCTGTACCAAGCTTTCTGGGCCGTCGCGGTGCTCGCACTCGGCCATTTCGCGCTGCGCAGGGCCGAACGCAAGGTGGTGGTCCAGGGTGGCTGACCTCGTCTACCCCCGGCTCATCGCCGCGAAGCTCAGGAGCCAGCTCGTCTACCGCTCCTCGTTCGCGATCGACCTCGTCACCCAGGCCATCGCCCAGGGCACCGAGCTCGTCGTCATCCTGGTGCTGTTCACGCACGTCACCGCGCTCGGCGGGTTCAGCAGGGAAGAAGTGCTGCTGATGTACGCGTTCGCGGGCGCGGCGTTCGGGGTCGCGGACCTCTTCGCCGGGCAGCTCGACAACCTGCCGACCTACATCCGCACCGGCAGCTTCGACGTGCTGCTGATGCGGCCGTTGAGCACGTTGCCGCAGATCATGTGCTCCGACATCCGGCTCAGGAGGATCGGGCGCATCACCGGCGCGCTGGGCGTGATGGTCTACGCGCTCGCGCACGTCCCGATCGACTGGACGCCGGCCAGGATCGCGCTGGCCGTCGCGACACCGGTGGCGGGCGCGGTCATCTACAGCGCGGTGTGGGTGGTCGCGTGCTCGATCTGCTTCTGGATCGTCGAAGGGCGCGAGTTCGCCAACGCCGTCACGTACGGCAGCAACGCCTTCACGTCGTACCCGATCAACGTCTACTCGCGGCCGTTGCGCTGGCTGATGGCGTTCGTCGTACCGGGTGCGTTCGTGGCGTACTACCCGAGCCTCGCGCTGCTCGGGAAGCAGGACCCGCTCGGCCTTCCTGGCTGGGTCGGCTGGACATCACCGCTCGTCGCGGTCCTGGCGGCGGTCGTCGCCGGGTTCGTGTGGCGGTTCGCGGTCAGGCACTACCGGGGAACGGGATCATGATCGAGGTCAGGGAGCTCCGCAGGGAGTTCAAGGTCGCCACGTCGAAGGGCTTGCGCCGCAACTACAAGACCGTCACGGCGGTCGACGGCGTCACGTTCGGCGTCGAGGCGGGCGAAGCCGTCGGGTACGTCGGGCCGAACGGCGCCGGCAAGTCCACGACGATCAAGATGCTGACCGGGATCCTGGTGCCGACCAGCGGCCACCTCCGGGTGAACGGCGTGGACCCGTCGAAGCAGCGGCGCGATCTCGCGAGACGGATCGGCGTCGTGTTCGGCCAGCGCAGCCAGCTCTGGTGGGACCTGCCGCTGCAGGACAGCTTCGACCTGCTCAGGTCGATCTACCGGGTGCCGCCGCGCGACTACCGGACCCGCCTCGACGAGTGCGTCGAGCAGCTCGGTCTGCAGGAGACCCTGCTCACCCCCGTGCGTCAGCTCTCGCTGGGGCAACGGATGCGCGGCGAGATCACCGCGGCCCTGTTGCACGCGCCGGAGCTGCTGGTGCTCGACGAACCGACGATCGGCCTCGACCTGGAGTCCAAGGAACGCCTCCGCGAGTTCCTGGCGGACATCAACACCCGCCGCGGCACGACGTTGCTGCTCACCACGCACGACCTCGACGACATCGAACGCCTCTGCCCGCGGCTGATGGTGATCGACCACGGCCGGGTGCTCGCCGACGGCCCGCTGGACGAGCTGCGCGCCGAGGTCACCCCGGACCGCGAGCTCGTGATCGACCTGCGGGAACCCGGACCGGCGCCGGACGTCCCTGGAGTAACGGCGGTGCGCAGCGAGGCGGGAGGGCTGCGGCACCACCTCACCTTCAGGAGAGCGGAGACGACGGCGGCGCAGCTGATCACTCGGGTGGTGAGCCAGGTGGAGGTGCACGACCTGGCGGTGGTGGAGCCCGAGATCGACGACGTCATCCGCAAGCTCTACCAACGCCAGGCCCTGCAAGCGCCCACGTCGGTAGAGTCATGACCAACACAAACGGACACTTCGGGCAGAAGGAGAGCGAATGCGCCTACTCGGACCGCTGGCGGCAGCCGTCATCGCGTTGGGCAGCCTGACGGCCTGCGACACGATCCAGGACGTCAGCAACACCGCGGACAAGGTCAAGCTGTGCGCCGACGCGATCCAGCTGGTGGGTTTCTCACCGGACATGAGCGACCCGCAGAAGGCGCTGGAGGACACCCAGGCCAAGGCCAAGGAGCTCGAGAACCTCGCGAACTCCGCGCCCGACGAGCAGGTGAAGAAGGCTCTCGAAGAGGCGGCCAACGGCATGCAGAACGTCGGCTCGGCGGCGGACTGGGTGCAGCAGAAGGCCGACCTCGTGGCGAAGGTTTCCTCGGCCTGCGGCGGATGAGCACTTGAGCCCTGTTGCGCAACTCCGGTGGCGGCCTAGGCTTTGACGCGTTCATCGCGCAGGCCTCGGCCGCACACCGGAGGTGTTGCAGCACCATGCAAGCAACAGTGGGTGACAGGCTCCACGTCCACAGCCGTTCGATCGGTCTCGAAGAACGGCTGGGCGAAATCCTCGAGGTGCGCGGGAGCGACGGCCACCCGCCGTACCTCGTGCGCTTCAACGACGGGCACGAAGGTCTGGTGTTCCCCGGACCCGACTGCGTCGTCGAGTCGCGGGGCACCGTCTAGCTCTCCAGTACCGTCGCGATCAGCTCCTCGGCCAGCTGGGGAGTCGCTGCCGCCACGCCCGACCACCGGTGGGTCAGGTCGGGCTCGAACGTGAACGGCCGCCCGTGCAGGTCGACCAGCACGCCGCCCGCGGCCGGCACGGTGACGAGCGCCGTCGCGAGGTCCATGATCCGGTGCGTGTCACTGCCTGGATCGATGAAGGCGTCGACCGTTCCCTCGGCGACCAGCATGGTCTCCAGGCACGTCGTGCACAGCACGCGGATGCGGTCGGCGCGGTTCGCGACACGCAGCCACGCCTCCTGAGTGCCGGTCTTCGGCCGCATCAGGCACACGGACGCACCGTCGAGCGTCGTGCGGCCAGTGGTGCGGAACGCCGTGGGCACTCCTGCGCGCGCGTGCCACGCACGGCCCGTGTCGAACCACGTCGTGAGGGCTTCTTTCGCCGTGCCGTCTTCCACGAGCGCACCGGCGAAGCAGGAGAGAGGAACGCCGAACGCGGCGTTCGCGGACCCGTCGACCGGGTCGATGACCAGGGTGATCGAGGAGCCGTTGTCGACGAACCCGGCTTCCTCGGACAGCAGGTTCACGCGACTGCGGTGGATCGACTCCAGGATCGCGTCCTCGACGATGCGGTCGACGCGCATCGTCGGTGTTCCGTCGGCGCCGTCCGCGACTTCTTCACGGAGCTCGACGCGGGTGTGCAGTGATCGGGCGCGTCCGTACGCCGCGGACGCCGCACGGGCGGCGTCGGCGAGCGCGGGATGCACGTCGTTGGAGAGCTGTGGCGGGGGCACGTCCCATGAAATGCGCACGTGCCCCACCCTGCCACGGGAACTCAGATCAGGCCGAGGCCCTTGACCGCGTCGCGCTCCTCGACAAGCTCGGCCACGGAGGCGTCGATGCGGGCGCGCGAGAACTCGTCGATCTCCAGGCCCTGGATGATCTCGTAGGAACCACCCGAGGTGCGCACGGGGAACGAGGAGATGATGCCCTCGGGCACGCCGTACGAGCCGTCCGACGGGATGGCCATCGAGGTCCACTCGGTGCCGTTGACCCAGTCGTAGATGTGGTCGATCGCGGCGTTCGCGGCCGAGGCGGCAGAGGACGCGCCACGGGCCTCGATGATCGCGGCGCCGCGCTTGGCGACGGTCGGGATGAAGTCGTTCTCGAGCCACGCCTGGTCGTTCACGGCCTCGGCGGCGGTCTTGCCACCGACCTTGGCGTGGAACAGGTCCGGGTACTGGGTGGCCGAGTGGTTGCCCCAGATCGTCATGTTCTCGATGTCGGTGACCGCGACGCCGAGCTTCTTCGCGAGCTGCGACAGGGCGCGGTTGTGGTCCAGACGCGTCATCGCGGTGAAGCGCTCGCGCGGGACGTCCGGCGCGTGCTGCTGGGCGATGAGGGCGTTGGTGTTGGCCGGGTTGCCGACCACGAGCACCTTGACGTCGTCCGCGGCGCCGGCGTTGATCGCCTCGCCCTGCGGCTTGAAGATGCCGCCGTTGGCCTCGAGCAGGTCGCCGCGCTCCATGCCCTTGGTGCGGGGGCGGGCGCCGACGAGCAGGGCCACGTTCACGCCGTCGAACGCGGTCTTCGCGTCGTCGGTGATCGTGATGCCCTTGAGCAGCGGGAAGGCGCAGTCGTCGAGCTCCATCGCGGTGCCCTCGGCGGCCTTGAGCGCCGGGGTGATCTCCAGCAGGCGCAGGTTGACCGGGGTGTCCGGGCCCAGCAGGTGGCCGGAAGCGATGCGGAAGAGCAGTGCGTAGCCGATCTGGCCGGCCGCACCGGTGACAGTGACGTTCACGGGCGTGCGGGTCATGAGCCTTCCCGAATGACGGTCCTCGTTGACGTCGGGCAGGTCGCCCGGCGACCCGCACGTTACCAACACGGGGACTCTGCGAGAGTGTGAGAGTGGACAACCCGGTGGAAGAGGTCGGAGAGGACTACTCCGACGCCAACCTGCCTGATCAGCAGTGGGAGAAGCGCTCCTTCACGGACTGCGACTTCACCGAGGCCGATCTCCGCTCGCTCGTCACGGCGGGTTGCACGTTCACCCGCTGCGACTTCACCCGGACGGATCTCGGCGAGTCCCGCCACCACGCGACGGCGTTCCGGCAGTGCACCTTCGACCGCACGGTGCTGACCCGGTCGTCGTTCGCGTCGTGCAGCCTGATGGGGTCGAACTTCGTCGACTGCGTGCTGCGGCCGGTCACGTTCACCGAGGTGGACTTCACGCTGGCGTCGTTCGTCCGCGCGCCGCTGTACGACCTGAAGCTGGGCGGTCAGCGGTTACGCGAGACGAACCTCAGCGAGGCCGACCTGCGCAACACCGACCTCAGCGGCGCGGACCTGATGGGCGCGCGGCTGCTCGACGCCAAGCTGGAGGGCGCGGACCTGCGCGGGGCGAAGATCGACGCGAACGGGCTCCGGCAAGCCAAGCTCGCCGGAGCCCTGATCGACGTCGACACGGCGATCGCGTTCGCCGCCGCCTACGGCCTAGTGGTCGGATGAACCCGTGATCTCCACGAGCACTCCGTCCGCCACCATCTCCTCGATCGCCTTCGGCAGCAGGTAGGCGGTGCCGCCGCCCGGCTGCTCGAACCACGGCACCGCGACACCGCTGAGCACCTCGAGCGGCCGGCGCAACCGGTACACGCGGTACGGGCGGTTGATCCACGACGGCACGAGGCTGCGTTCCGGGAACGGCGTGCCCGCCACGTAGACGAGGTTGCCCTTCTGGTCGCCGTAGCGGTCGATCTCGGTGCCCGCCGGCAGCTCGAACATCTGCTTGTGGCGGAACAACGTCAGCGGCGGCTCACCCGCCAGCGGCGAGATCGGGAACTTCCGCTTCGACGGCTCCTCCTGCGCGACCGCGGCGGCCACCGGGGACGGTGCCGGAGCGGGGGCAGGCACCTGGGGCGGCGGGGCCTGCTGGACCTTCGTCGGAGCCTGCTGCGCCTGCGGTGGCATCGGCGGGCGCGGCGGCGGCACGGGACGGCGCGGCTCTTCGCGGAAGCCGTTGGTCATCGGCCGCGGCGGGGGCGGCTGCTGCTGCGGCGCGCGCTGGATCGTGCGGAAGTTGCCCAGCACGAGCCTGCCGACCAGGTACGCCGAGGCGTCCTCGACCTTGTCGAACCGCACCGGGTTCTTCGGGCCCTGGTCGAACCAGCACACCTCCCAGCTGTCGCCGTCGAGGCGCAGCGTCCAGGTGCGGTCGGCCGGTTCGCCGATCCGGTACACGCCGTGCGGCACGCTCAGGTCGTCGAGCGCGCGCCGGGTGCCCGCCAGGTCGCGGTCCTCCTCCGGAGTGACCTGCCGCGGCGGCCTGACCGGTTCCGGCTCGGGTTCGGGCTCGGGTTCCGGCTCCGGCTCCGGCTCGGGTTCCGGGTCCTTGAACAGCGCGGCGTCGAACTGGGTCGTCTCCTCCACGCGGGCGGGTGCGGGCACCACGACCGGCGCGGGCTCGGCGACGGGTTCCTGCTCCGGTTCGAAGTGGGAGTCGAGCTGCGCGTCGAAACGCGACTCGAACTCCTCGTCCTCGGCGTCGAACTGCGACTCGAACGACGTCGTGGACTCGATCTCGTCCTCGGGCGCCAGGTCGGGCTCGTCGTCGGCGACGGGGACGACCGGGTGTTCCTCGGTGACCTCGGCCGGGCTCTCCAGCGGCTCGTCGAGGACCGGGCTCCAGGCCATCGTGTCCTGCATGGCGTCGCGCGGGTGGTCCTCGCCGTCGGCCACCAGGTGGTCCGTGAGCTCCTCCTCGCGCTGGTGCGTGAGGAGCTCCGGCTCGCGGTGGTGCGTGAGGAGCTCGGGCTCGTCCGGCCCCGCGGTGGGGATCTCGGCTTCCTCGGGAACGTCCACGACGGGACGTTCGTCCTCGGCGTCCTTTTCGTTCACGACCTCCGCGACCGGTTCCGGCTCGTCGAAGTCGTCCGGGTGCGGGGCGAAGAGATCCATACCTGCGCCGTACGTGTCGCGCAGGCGCCGCTCGTCGACGTGGTCGGGAACGCCGTCGGAGTCGAAAACCACTCGATAGGGTGGTCCGTCGCCGGCCAGCGGGGGTGACGCGACCGCGATCGTGGCGCCGAGGTCCTCCGGCTCGGGTTCGGCCTTCTGCCGTTCGGCGACGACCGAGGGCGGCTCGGGGATGAGCGGCCCGAAGTCGTACTCCTCTTCCTCTTCCTGCTCGTCCTCGAACTTCGGCGCGGTGACGAACTGCGTCTCCTCGGCCTGCGGTTCGGGTTCCCGCTGCGGTTCGGGCTGCGGTTCGGGCTTGGCCTGGGGCTTCGGCTGGGGCTCGGGCGGCGCCGGCACCACGGTGCCGGGAGGCGCGGCGGGAGCACCGAGGTTCGCGGCGGCGGCGAGCCTCGACTCCTCGGAGACGTCGGGCAGCCCGAAGGCGGCGGCACGGGCGCGCTCGACCAGCTCCGGTTCGGGCGGCACGCCGTACTTGCGCAGGTAGTAGGTCAGGCCGACGGGCCAGATCCACACGCCGTCGGTCTGGAACCCGGACGGCACCACCAGCGGCGACTCGGGGTGCAGCACGTCGGCGTCGAAGCCGCGGCCGGCCACGGCGACCGGCGCGTTCGACAGGTACGCGAGCAACGGCGCGACCTCGGCCTCCGGCACCGGCGGCCGGTTGACCGACGGACGGCCGTTCGGCCCGGCGCCGTCGAACACGCGGGCCGTGCGGAACACCGGCGTCGGCGGGCTCAGCCTGCGGCGCAGCCAGTCGGGGACGTTCTCCTCGACGCGCGGGAAGTACCGCATCTCGTCGACGTAGGCCTGGTGCGGAGGAGGCGTCTGCCAGCTCGGCTCGGCGCGGTCGAAGTCGAGGTTGTAGCTCGACGGGTGGTCGAGCTGGTAGCGGGCGTTCGTCCAGCTGCCCCGGCCCTCGCGGTGCATGCCGGCGCGCAGCCGCGCGAACAACGTCGTCACGTCCTGCGGCGGCGCCCACGCGTGCGAGGAGCCGTCCTGCAGTCGCAGCTCGGCCTCCAGCTCGAAGTACCGGCCGGTGGCGCGGTACTGCGCGATCACGCTGCGCCAGTCCTCTGGAGCGGCCCGCATGAGAGTCAGGCCGATCTGCTTAACCAGAGCGTCCTGCTCGGTAGGGTTCAACGGCTTCGGCTCGGACACGCCAACATCTTCCCCCGCAACTCGCCGGATCGCACACGTCCCCCGCCACTGCGCCGAACGGTGGAGGCCCGACCATAACGTGGTGCGGGCGCAAGGTTAAAGCTGATCAAGAACACCCTCGTCCGGGCTGGAGGAGCATTGTCGCGGTCTGCGCAGGTGACCGGAGGTCTGCTGGCGGCGGCGGGCGGGGTGGCGATCGCGGTCCAGGCGCGGGTCAACTCCTCGCTCGCGGAGTCGTTGCACAACGGGCTGCTGGCGGCGCTGGTCTCGTTCGCCGGAGGGTGGTTCGTGCTGCTCGCGGTCGTCCTGTCGCGACGGTCCGGGCGGGACGGGCTGCTGCGGCTGCGCGCCGCGCTGGCGCACCGCCGCATCCGGTGGTGGGAGTGCGTCGGCGGGATCAGCGGTGCCGTCCTCGTGGGCTCGCAGGGGCTCGCGGTCGCGACGATCGGTGTGGCGGTGTTCACGGTCGCGGTGGTGATCGGCCAGGTCGTGAGCAGCATGGTCGTGGACAACCTGGGCGTCGGGCCCGGTGAGCCGAAGCCCGTTACGAAGACACGTGTCGTCGGCGCCGCCGTGGGTGTCATCGCCGTCACGATCGCGGTCTCTGACCGGTTCACGTCGCCCGGCGCGTTATGGCTCGCGGTGCTGCCGTTGGTCGCGGGTCTGCTGATGGGCTGGCAGCAGGCGGTGAACGGGCTGGTGCGCGAGGCGGCGGACAACTCGGCCGCGACGATCCTGGTGAACTTCTCCGTCGGCACGGTGGCGTTGGCGCTGGTCAACGCCGTGACGTGGAGCGGGGTGCCCGGCGCGTTCCCGTCCGACCCGTGGCTGTACGTCGGCGGGTTGCTCGGCATCCTCGGCGTGGGCGGGGCGATCGTGTCCGTGCGGTTCATCGGCGTGCTGATGGTCGGGTTGTGCGGCGTGAGCGGTCAGCTCCTCGGCGCCGTGCTGCTCGACGCGGTGAGCGGGCACCTGGCGCTGACGACGGCCGTGGGCGTGGTGCTGACGCTGGTGTCGGTGGGCGTCGCGGCGCTGCCCAGTGGGAGGATGAGGCCGTGACTGCGACGCTGCTCAACGGCAACGAAACCCGGAACGCGCTGTTCGAGGACCTCAAGGCGCGGGTCGCCGCGCTGCCCGGCTCGGTCGGTCTGGCCACCGTCCTGGTCGGCGACGACCCCGGCTCGCACTCGTACGTGAAGGGCAAGCACCGCGCGTGCGAGAAGGTCGGCATCTCCTCGATCCGGCGCGACCTGCCCGAGTCGACCACGCAGGAGGAGCTGGAAGCCGTCATCGACGAGCTGAACGCCAACCCCGAGGTCACCGCGTACATCGTCCAGCTGCCGCTGCCCAAGCACCTGAACGCGAACGCGATCTTGGAGCGCATCGACCCGGCCAAGGACGGCGACGGCCTGCACCCGGTCAACCTCGGCAAGCTCGTGCTCGGCGAGGAGGCGGCGCTGCCCGCGACCCCGCGCGGCATCGTGGAGCTGCTGCGCCGCTACGAGGTGCCGATCTCGGGCGCCCAGGTCACCGTCGTCGGCCGCGGCGTCACCGTCGGCCGCCCGATCGGCCTGCTGCTGACCCGCCGCTCCGAGAACGCCACCGTGACGCTGTGCCACACCGGCACCAAGGACCTGGCCGCCGAGGTGCGCCGCGCGGACATCGTGATCGCGGGCGCCGGCAGCCCCGGCCTGATCACCGCGGACATGGTGAAGCCCGGCGCGGCCGTGGTCGACGTCGGCATCACCCGCACCGAGGCGGGTCTCGTCGGCGACGTGGCTCCCGAGGTCCGCGAGGTCGCGGGCTGGCTCGCCCCGATCCCCGGCGGCGCCGGCCCGATGACCGTCGCGATGCTGCTCACCAACACCGTCGAAGCCGCCGAGCGCGCGCATGCAGCGGTCTGACGCGCAGGCGCTCATGGGCGAGCAGCGCTGGCGTTCCGGTCCCGGCAAGCACCTGCCGTTCGCGCTGGTGCTCGGGATCGGCGTGCTGGGGCTGGTGCGGATCTTCCAGTACCACTGGCGGCAGGGCGCGGTCCTGCTCGGCGTGGCACTGCTGGTCGCGGCCGTGCTGCGGATCCTCGTCACGGACGAGCAGGCGGGCCTGATCAAGATCCGCGGCCGCGGCATGGACGCGTTCCTCTACTCGACGCTGGGCGTCGTGGTGATCGCCGTGGCGCTGACGATCACCGGTGGCCCGCTCAGCCGTTAGTCCGGCTTCTCAGACCGGCCCGATCGCGCGGTCGACGAGGACCTCGACGAGTTCGTCGAGGTCCATCGGCTCGACGACGCCGGGCAACGTGAGCCGTTCGTAGATCAGTCCCGTCATCGCGAAGTAGAGCGACACGACGGTCATCCGGTCGCCCGGCAACGCCGACTCCTCGTTGAACGCGACGTTGGCCTCGATGTTCTCGGCGATCGTCCTGGTGAGCGCCTCGCGGATCCCGGGCCTGCGCGTGGCCTCCAGCCGCAGCTCCATCATCGCGAGGTAGCAGGCCTTGTCGGCGTCCGCCCGCCTGATGATGTCGTGCATGAACTTCACGGTCAGCGACCTGTCGCGCGGCAGGGCCAGCGACTCCGCGACCGACTCGTCCGACGGCATGAGCCGGTCGTGCACCCGCGTCATGACCTCCGACATGAGCTCGTCGCGGTTCGCGAAGTAGTTGGACGCCGTGCCCGCCGGCACCCCGGCCTTCGCGTCGATCGCGCGGTAGGTCAGCCCCCGCGCCCCCTCCTCGGCCAGGACGTCGACCGCCGCGTCGAGCAGTGCCGTTCGCCGTGCCTCGTTCCGGACCACTCATACCTCCTTGACAACCACTACATCCATAGTACTACGGTTGTCGTGGTTGAACTACCGAGGGGATCTTCCAGATGCGAAAGCTCGTGTACTACGTCGCCGTCACGCTGGACGGTTTCATCGCCGCCGAGGACGGCACCTTCGACGGCTTCATCTTCGAGGGCGACCACATGGCCGGCATCAACGCCGTGTACCCGGACACCGTGCCCACCCAGTTCCGCGAGGCGGTGGGGCTCCAGGACGCGCCGAACCCGAACTTCGACACGGTCCTGATGGGCCGCCACACCTACCAGGTGCCCGGCGGGCCGGCCTCGCCGTACGCGCACCTGCGCCAGTTGGTCGTGTCGACCTCGCTGACCGGCACCCCGCCCGACGTCGAGGTGATCAGCGCGGACGCCGCCGGCCGCGTGGCCGCCCTGAAGGAGGAGGACGGCCTGGACATCTGGCTGTGCGGCGGCGGCAAGCTGGCCGCCGAGCTCCTGCCGCAGATCGACAAGCTCCTGCTCAAGATCCACCCGGTGGCGTTCGGACGCGGCATCCCGCTGTTCGACGGAAAAGCCGGCCTCACCACGTTCCGCCGCACCGACGCCCAGCTGTTCGAGAGCGGCGTTTCCTTCATGACTTATGAACGCTGATGAGAAAATGATTGACGGCGGCCGAGCGGGCCAGCAATACTCGTACCACACCAAACCGAAGGGAAAAGCCATGACGAGCCACGAGATGCGAGGCCGGCACATCGCCCGCGCCACCGCGTGCGTGCGCCCGTCGGGCCGACCCGCCCTGCGGCGACCGTTCGTGCAGGTGAGCTCCTTGTAGTGGCCAGACCCAGGTCACCACAGGGAGCCGCCCCTCGGGAAACCGAAGGGCGGCTCCTTTTCTTTGCCGTGCATTTATTCCGCCCCTGTAGCTCAATGGAGAGAGTGCGGCGCTACGAACGCCGAGATTCAGGTTCGACTCCTGGCAGGGGCGCTGACGGATGCGAGGGAGACGGAAACCCGCCTCATTCGGGTTGAGGAAAACCCGCGTTCGACTCGCGGGCATCCGACTGTTTTTGCGCACACCTCCGTGGTCCAGTGGACACGACACCGGCCTCCGAAGCCGGAGACGCAGGTTCGACTCCTGCCGGGGGTACGCGTCCTCTGAGGTGCTGCCGGCAGCACGCCCGACTGTTACGCGGGAGGACCAGGTTCGAGTCCTGTCGCTCCAATGTCAGTCTGGTCGTGCCGCCTTCGTGGTGGCCCACGATCCGGCGGTGGGTTGACTCGTTCCCGTGCTGTCGCCTCGCGGTGGCCGGAGTAGTGGTCGATCCAGTGCTGGTGTGGTGCAGTACCGGCCGGTGGTGGGCTGACTCTTTTCCGTGCTGTCGCCGTGAGGTTGACATGGTCTTGTCATGTCGCCCACCGCCGTGTCGGGCAGACCGGTGTGGCTTGATTGGAGCGTGGGTTCGTCCCTTGATTGAGGCATGTCCACCGGTCCTGTCAGCGCGTTGTTCCTGATCGCGGACTTGGAGGACGGGCATATGGTGATCATCGGAGTGGACCCGCACAAAGACGTTCTGGTCGCTGTCGCGGTGAACGGCAACGGCCGCCAGCTCGACTCGACTGACGCCCCGGCCCGGCCGCGCGGCTTCAAGGCTTTGCTCGCGTGGGCGGGCCGCTTCGAGCAGCGGACGTGGGCGGTGGAGGACGTCCGGCACGTCGCGGGCGGGTTCGTGCGGTTCCTGCTCGCCGCGGACGAACACGTGGTGTGGGTGCCCACGCAGATGAGCTCGAGTCACCGCAAGAAGCTGCGGGCCTCGGGCAAGTCCGACCCGATCGACGCGCTGGCCTGCGCCCGCGCCGCCCTGGCCGAGGACCTGCCGGCCGCGGTCGCCGACACCGAGACGCGCAGTGTGAAGCTGCTGCTCGACCACCGTGAGGACCTGGTCGGCGAGATGGTGCGCATATGCAACCGGCTGCGCTGGCACCTGCACGACCTGGACCCCGACTTCGCCGCCACCGTCCCGGCCCGCAAGCTGCACCGTCCCAAGTGGAACACCTACGTGACCGAGTTCCTGTCGGCGTTGGACGGCAGTGTGTCCGTCGCGATCTCCGTGGAGTTGATCGGCCGGATCGAGGAGCTGGCACGGCGCGCCGCCCAGCTGGAACGCGAGCTCGAGAGCCTGCTGGTGATCCACGCACCCCAGCTGCTGTCCCTGCCCGGCTGTGGGCCGCTGTCCGCGGCCAGGATCGTGGCCGAGACCGGCGACGTGCGCAGGTTCCCCACCGCCGCGACCTACGCGATGCACACCGGCACCGCACCCATCCCCGCCTCCTCCGGCAACACCGAACGGGTCCGGCTCAACCGCGGCGGCAACCGCCGGCTCAACGCCGCCCTGCACCGCATCGCGATCACCCAGAAACGCATGTACGAACCCGCCCGCACCTACCTCGACGCCCGCCGCGCCAAAGGCAACAGCAACACCGAGGCCGTCCGCGCGCTCAAACGCCACC
Organism: Lentzea sp.; assembly: GCF_036380075.1. NCBI lineage: Bacteria > Bacillati > Actinomycetota > Actinomycetes > Pseudonocardiales > Pseudonocardiaceae > Lentzea > Lentzea sp. Next base: position 16,892 of record NZ_DASVFL010000176.1, read on the forward strand.
TCGCCCGCCGCGTCTACACCCTGCTCCGCAACGGCCCGCACACTCTTCACCAGCCAGGCGAGAACACCATGGCAGCCTGAACACGGTCGGCCAGGAGCCGGCGGCCGTGCTCTGCGAGCATCGATGTCATGGCCGTCCCGGACACCCACCTGCGTCAGATCGCCCGCTGGTGCGAGCAACGCATCCCCGCGCACGCCCTGCACCAGGTGCGCGTCGAGTACACCGTGCGCGGATCCAACGTGACCATCCTGGAAGTCCGTGCGCCCTGGCGTGACGACTTCGGACCCGAGTGGACCCGGCGACCGGTGGCGCAGCTGCGCCACGACGGCACCCGCTGGTGGCTGTACTGGCCCGACCGCAACACCCGCTGGCACCTGCTCGAAGACGTACCCGCACACACCTCGCCCGCCGCACTGCTCGACGTCATCGACGAGCCCCACCGCGCGTTCTGGTGACCAACCACGCGAACCAAGCTTGACATTGAGGCAGGGGAACTCAATGTCATTTGATTGACAACCGGCTCGCGAGCTTGTTCGCGGAGCAAGACTGTTGGGCATGTCAGCCCACCACGGCGGTACCTAGGTCGCGATCTTCCAACCATCGAGCGTTGTGCGTCATCTGACCTGGTGGGACAACTGGATGATCTGGTACTCGACGGACCGGCAGGTCGTGTCGCGTCGTGGGAGGGGACTGGCTCGTGCCACTTGCGCCGACAGAGCACCGGACCATCGTCACCGTCGACATCGCGGACTTCACCAACGACCAGCGGAGGGCTTTCCACCTGTCCGACGTGCGAGACGGCATGTACGCCGTGCTCCGCCGGGCGTTCGACGGCGTCGGGATCGACTACGAGGGGTGTGAGAAGGAGGACCGCGGCGACGGTGCGTTGATCCTCGTCCCGCCCACCTTCCCCAAGAGCGAGCTCGCCGACAAGCTGCCCGAGCGCCTGCTCTCCGAGATCCGCCGCTTCAACTCCACCAGGGTCCCCGAGGCCAGGATGAAGCTGCGGGTGGCGGTGCACGCCGGCGACATCCGCAAGGACGACCACGGCTGGATCGGCGTGCCCGTCAACGTGGCGTTCCGGATCCTGGACGCCCAGGACGCCAAGGTGGCGTTGCGGCACTCCGAGAGCCTGCTGGCGATCGTCGTCTCGGACCACTTCTTCACCGAGGTGATCTCACAGGACCCCGGCACGGCGCCCGAGTCGTACCGCCAGGTCGAGGTGATGATCAAGAGCTTCAAGGGCCACGCGTGGCTGCGCCTGCACGGCGGTGAGACCGCCGGGACGAGCCGCCATCCGCCGATGGCCGAGCGCGACGAGTCGGTGGTGCTGCCCCTCAACCCGGACGAGGAGCTCAAGGAGCTCCACAGCTGGCTCATCGAGATCGAGACACCGCACCTGCCGATGCTCGTCAGTCGCGCCACCGGATCGGCCGCGCCCGTCCGCCCCTTCGGCTCCGCGTGGGACGCCTACCTCCACGTGTGCGACTTCAACGCCGGCCCTGACGGCGTCCCCCCGGCGGTCCTGTTCGTCCAGCTGGTCGCCCAGGAGGTCGGTGGTGACGCCGGCGTCCGCCTCACGGACTGGGTCGAGCAGAACGCCCGCAAGCTGAGACGGACGAGCGCCCTGGAGGAGCACCGCGAGACGCGGCTGTCGATCCGGGCGGAACCGCACCTGCACCTGGTGTTCGAGATCAAGCAGGACCCCATCGACCCCGACCGGTGCCTCCTCAGCTCGTGGCGCCAGGACGACCCCCTCGACTGGCCGCCGAAAAGCGGTGGGATTCACGAGCTGAGCATGGACGACCTGGAATACCGGGTGGACGAAGTGATCATTCAGGCCGAGGGCACGTGGTCCGACCAGGCCGTGCCGGTGACCCTGGAATTCATGCTGACCCGCCAGCTGCTTCAATTGCCGATCTACTCCTGGCGCAAGGAACACGGCTCCGGAGATCCACGCCCTCTTGTGCTGGACTACAACTTGATCTTTCGTTCACTCGAAAGAATGCAATCGAAACACTGGCATCGTGCCTGGCGCGTGCGCTGGGACTCTATGCTGGAGAACCCTGCCGTGGAGCGAATTCACTCAGTTGGAGCATCACAGCCGGGGGACAATCCGATCGACGCCGTGCTGAGTGATTCCAGATGGATTGGGCTGGTAATGGACAAACCGCCATCCGCTCGTCCTGAGCCGCGCACCGCACCGGAGTGCCTGACGGCAGCCTTGAGAGCAGGTCTGCCGGTGATCCTGTGGCATCCGACGGCCACCTCCGAGGACCTGCGCGAGCTCGTCGGCCGCCTGGCCGGCGGCCCCGGTGGCGTGCTGGACCTCCCGGAGCAGCGCAAGGCGGCCCATCTGTCCTCCGCCGCGGACGATCTCGTGCGCGACCTCGTGGTGCTGTGGGACGACCCGACCAGGACCTTCGTCTTCGACCAACCGTCGTCACACCCGGCCGGACAGTGAAGGGGCAGGACGGATGAGCGCCGAGGAGCCGAGAACAGACACCGACGAGGCGCCTGCCTGGTGGGTCTACCGGGGAACAGGACGTCCCATGTACGACATCGACCTGACGCAGATCCTGCCCCCGCCCCCGCCCTGGAGGGACTACGGAGGCGTCCTGCCCGCCTCGGACGGCCCTTCGCCGGAGGACGACGGCGAGGCGATCCGCCGCCTGGGCTCGGAGTTCCACCTGACCGAGCAGCACATCGACCCCCACGAGCTCGACATGGTCAACGCGAGCCTGTACCTCCGCCGTCCGCTGCTGCTGACCGGGAAGCCGGGTGTCGGCAAGTCCGCGCTGGCGTACCGCATCGCCCGGGAACTGCGGCTGGGCCGCGTGCTGAAATGGTCGATCTCGACGCACACGACACTGGAATCGGGGCTTTACCGCTATGACGCCATCGGCAGGCTGCAGGCAGCCGCCGCGGGTCAGCAACAAACCGGTCCGGTGAAAGATCTGCCCATCGGCGATTTCCTGCGACTGGGCCCGTTGGGAACCGCATTCCTCCCCAGGAGACTGCCGCGCGTCCTGTTGATCGACGAGCTGGACAAAAGCGAGTCGGACCTCCCCAACAACCTCCTGAGCATCTTCGAGGACGGGGAGTTCGTCATCGACGAACTGGCTCGCGTGCGCCATTCGGCGCGCGAGATGACAGTGCACACGTCCGATCCGAACGTGACGGCGACCGTGACCGACGGACGCGTCAGGTGCTACGCGTTCCCCATCGTCATCATGACGAGCAACGGCGAGCGCGAATTCCCTCCGGCATTTCTCCGCCGAGCGCTGCAGCTGGAAATAAAAGACCCCAGCGTCGAACAGCTGGCGGCGATGGTCGCCAACCACCTCCTGGATCCGGACGGCCGGCACCGCGACAGGCTGGTGCACGAGTTCGTCGAGAAGAGCCGCTCGGAAGGCGGAATTCCCGCGGACCGCCTCCTGGACGCCGTCTACCTGGCGACCTCGGGCGCCTACAAACCGGACGGCGTCGCGTGGCCCCGGCTGATCGACTCGCTCTGGCACCGCCTGACGACGGGCAGATGACCATGGGTACGCCCAACGGCGCCCCCGGACCCCCTGGCAACCGAGGCAGGACCCGAACCACCGAAACAGCGCAGCCCGACAGCGCCGAGCTGGTCGTCGACGACCTCGACTGGGCCGAACTGGGAGACATCGTCTGGCTGGCCTCCGCAGTCCAGTCCACCCACCGCGAACGCACACCGCCCGCCACTCCCGAGCCGCGGCACGTGGAACCTCCAGAACCGGAGGACACCGAACCGCCGCCCGCCACCCTCGAGCCGGAACGAGAACCACCCGCCCGCGCGACTCCACCGGCCGTCGCTCCCGAACCAGCCACCACGCCGCCGCCGAGGACCGCGGTGCACGCGGAGCTCGCGGCCGTACCCGAGCTCCTCACGCCGTCCGGCAACGGCGAACACGTCGGCAGCGCCCCGTTGATCGACTCACTCGGGTGCTTCCGAGCTCTGCGGCCGCTGAAACGCGAGACGCGCTCTTGGCGCGACGACGCGATGGTGTTGGACGAGCACAAAACCGCAGACCAGGTCGCGCAGACCGGCCGCTGGTGGCCGGTGACGAAGCCGCAGACGGAGAAGTGGCTCGACCTCACGCTCGTCGTCGACCGCAGCCCGCTCATGACGCTGTGGCAGGCGCAGGTCGACGACTTCACCGAG
>NZ_DASVFL010000177.1:0-4978 GCF_036380075.1 Lentzea sp.
CCTCTCCCGCCGTCGCGGCGGAGGAGTCGTCGAACACCCTGAGGATCACCTACACCTGCACCGAGCCGCCGTGGCCGGGGTCGGCGTCGTCGTCCTACGACGTCACCGTCACCGCGCCGCTCACGGCGAGGAGGGGCCAGCAGTTCGCCCTCACGGCGAAGCTGCTCAGCGTCTCGCCGGCGCCGGGCGACGTCCCGGCCGGCGCCCTGCAGGGCTACACCAACCTGCTGGTGGGCGGTTCCGGTTCCGGCACGGCCACCGCCAAGGGCCTGACCAACGCCAAGGACGTGAAGAAGGGCGACCTCGTGCTGCTCTCCGGCGGCAAGGCGCTCTACACGCCCACCAAGCTCGGCGTGCACACCTTCACGCCGGACAAGTTCCAGCTGACGACGCACCTGGACACCACCATCGTGTGCGTGCCCGACAAGAGCGGTGTGATCATCGCCGTGCCCGTCTCGGAACCCATCTAGGAAGTCGAGAGCACCAGGAGAGCCCCGCCGCGTCACCGGCGGGGCTCTTCCCCCGCTACCAGGCGACGGGGAGCCGGTGCAGGCCGTAGATGACCATGTCGTCGCGCATCGTGATCTCCTCCGCCGGCACGGCGAGCCGCAGACCGGGGAACTTCTCCAGCAGCGCCGCGTAGACGATCCGCATCTCGATGCGGGCGAGCTGCTGGCCGATGCACTGGTGCACGCCGTGCCCGAAGCCGACGTGCCCGGCGGCCGACCGCGTGACGTCGAGCCGGTCGGGGTCGGGGAACTGCAGCGGGTCGCGGTTGGCGGCGGGCACCGACGCGGTGACCGACTCGCCCGCCCTGATGAGGTGCCCCTCCAGCACGACGTCCTCCAACGCCGTGCGCACGGGCCCGATGTGCGCGATCGACAGGTAGCGCATCAGCTCCTCGACCGCGTTGTCGACGAGCTCCGGCGACTCCCGCAGCTTCGCCAGCTGGTCGGGGCGGGTCAGCAGGGCGTACGTGCCGAGGGTGAGCATGTGCGCGGTCGTCTCGTGGCCCGCGAGCAGCAGCAGGTAGGAGATGTTGAGGACCTCGAGGTCGGTGAGGTCGCCGGGACCGGCCAGGCGGCTGATCAGGTCGTCGCCGGGTTCGGCGCGCTTGCGCGCCACCAGGTCCGCGATGAGCTCGCGCAGGTCGCTCATCGCCGCCATGTACTGCTCGGGGGTGGTGCCGAGGTTGAGCAGCACCGCCGCGGAGCTCTGGAACGTGGCGCGGCTGTCGTACGGCACGCCGAGCAGCTCGCAGATCACCATCGAGGGAACCGGCAGCCCGATCGACTGAACCAGATCGGCCGGCGGGCCCTGCCGGCGCATCTCGTCGAGGAACTGTTCGGTGTGTTCGGTGATGCGCGGGACCAGGTCCTTCATCCGGCGCACGGTGAATTCACCGGTGAGCACCTTCCGGTAGCGGGTGTGCTCGGGCGGGTCGTGCGTGACGAAGAATCCGGGTTCCATCATCCGCGGATCCGACGGCATGTCGTGAATGGGGGAACGGCCCAGTCCCTTGCGGGCGCTGAACCGGTTGTCCGCGAGCATCGCGCGGACCGCGGAATAGCTGGTGACGAGCCATCCCACGTGGCCGCCGGGGTAGTTCAGCCTGGTGATGGGCCGGTCCTGGCGCAGTTGCCGCAGTCCTTCCGGCGGGTCCAGGGGGCAGCGCCGTTCCAGTGGCAGCGTCACTGCCTCTTCGATGTTCTGATGGATGACCACCCGTCCGAGCCAACACCCGGGCACGTTTTTTCTCAAGGCCGGAAAAGCGCATTCCGGCAACCGTGACGTGCGCCATGTTCTGCTTCTAGGGGTTTTCAGTAGGGGTGGCCGGTGTGATTGCGATGAATGGCGAACGCGTTTTCACCCCGGCCTCCGACTATGGCACAGCCGGGCGGCCGGACCGAAATCGCTAAGGGGTTTGCCTAGGGGTTGCAGGGGTGTGACGGCCGTCCTAGCTTTCGTCGGAGAGGACTGCGAACAAGGCGTCGTCTGCGAACCCCAAGGGGATTGTCCTGTCATGAGCCTGGACACCGAGGCAGAGCAGCAGCCAGTGCCGGTCGCGTTCGCGCTGGCCGACCGCTACGCGCCGGGCGCGGGGGCGGTGCACCTCACCGGCGTGCAGGCCCTGGTCAGGGTGATCATCGAACAACGGCACCGCGACCGCGCCGCCGGCCTGCGCACCGGGGCGTTCGTCTCCGGCTACCCCGGCAGCCCCCTGGCGGGCTTCGACAAGGAGCTGCACCGCACCGCCGCCACCGCCGGGCCGCTCGGCATCGTGCACCAGCCCGGCGTCAACGAGGAGCTGGCCGCGACCGCCGTGTTCGGGTCGCAGGTCGCCGCCTCCCGCCCGGACGCGCTGGTCGACGGCGTCACCGGCTGGTGGTACGGCAAGGCGCCGGGCCTGGACAGGGCCGCGGACGCGCTGCGGCACGCGAACTTCGCCGGCACCGGGCCGCACAGCGGTGTCGTCGTGCTCGTCGGCGACGACCCCGGGGCGAAGTCGTCGACGCTGCCGAGCGCGTCGGAGTACGCGTTGCACGACGCCGCGATGCCCGTCCTCGTGCCGGGGTCGGTCGCCGAGGTGATCGAGCTGGGTCTGCACGCCGTGGCGCTGTCGCGGGCGAGCGGCCTCTGGGTCGGCCTGAAGCTCGTCAGCGAGGTCGTCGACGGCTCCGCGACCGTGCGCCTCTCCGACGCCGCCGAGCCCGTCCTGGACGGCACGCCCTACCGGCACGAGGTGTCGGGGAACCTGCTGCCGCCGGTCACGCACCGGTTGGAGGAGAACCTCCACACGGTCCGGCTGGAGGCCGCGCGGCGCTACGGCAGGGCCAACGGCCTCAACCCCGTGACCGTGACCGGGCCCCACGACCGCATCGGCGTGGTGGCGGCCGGGAAGACCTACCACGACCTGCGGCAGGGACTGGCCGAACGCGGCGTCGGCGACGCGGAGCTGCGGGCCGCCGGGGTGCGGCTGCTGCACGTGCGGATGATGTGGCCGATCGACCCCGCGACGGCCCGCGAGTTCGCCTCCGGGTTGCGCGAGGTCGTGGTGCTGGAGGAGAAGCGGCCGTTCCTGGAGTCGTGGCTGAAGGACTCGCTGTACGGCCTTCCGTCGGCGCCGAGGGTCGTGGGCAAGACCGACGAGCGGGGAACCGCGCTCGTGCCGCAGTTCGGGGTGCTCGGCTCGAAGCAGCTCGCCGACGTGGTCGCCGGCCGTGTGCCGGGACTGGTCGCGGAACGCCCGTCCCGCAAGCCGGTCCTACTGCCGCTGTTGCCGGCGCGCAAACCGTTCTACTGCTCGGGCTGCCCGCACAACCTGTCGACGCAGGTGCCCGACGGGACGCTGGTCGGCGCCGGGATCGGGTGCCACGCGCTGGTCGGCTGGATGCCGGAGGACCGCTACGGCGAGGTCACCGGCATGACCCAGATGGGCGGCGAGGGAGCGCAATGGGTCGGCATGCAACCTTTCCTGCCCGCCGCCGCGTTCGTGCAGAACCTCGGCGACGGCACGTTCTTCCACTCCGGACACCTCGCCATCCGGCAGGCGGTCGCCGCCGGCACGCGGATGACGTACAAGATCCTCTACAACGACGCGGTCGCGATGACCGGCGGCCAGCGCCCGCCCGGCGTGATCGGAGTCGGTGAGCTGACCCGGTTGCTGGAGCTCGAAGGCGTGACGCGCACGATCGTCACCACCGACGACCGCAAGCGCTACCGGGGCGTGCGCCTGGCCCGTAACGCCGTCGTCTGGCGGCGCGACCGGATCGACGAGGCGCAACGCGCGCTGGCCGGCCTGCCCGGCGTCACCGTGCTGATCCACGACCAGCAGTGCACGGCCGAGAAGCGCCGCAAGCGCAAGCGCGGTGTCGTCGCCCCGGCCGGAGCCGACGTCGTGATCAACGAGCGCGTGTGCGAGGGCTGCGGCGACTGCGCCCGCAAGTCGAACTGCCTGTCGCTGCACCCGGTCGACACCGAGTTCGGCCGCAAGACCAGGATCCACCAGTCGTCGTGCAACCAGGACGCGTCCTGCGTGGAGGGTGACTGCCCGTCGTTCGTCAGCGTGCGCAAGGGATCCGCCCGGAAGCCGGCGGACCCTCCCGCCCGGATGCCCGCCGCCGACGTCGTCGAGCTGGCCGACGGGCAGGTCTACTCCGTGCGGATGGCCGGGGTCGGCGGCACCGGTGTCGTGACGGTCAGCCAGGTCCTCGTCACCGCCGCGCTCCTCGACGGCCTGCACGCCGCGGGGCTCGACCAGACCGGCCTGTCGCAGAAGGGCGGCCCCGTCGTCTCGGACGTCCGGATCGGCCGCGCCGAGGTCACCGGCAACAAGGTCAGCACGAGCGACCTGGTGCTCGGCTTCGACCCGCTGGTGGCGCTGGCCCCGAACTCCGTGTCCACGATGGACGGACGGACTCGCGCCGTCGTCAACAACTCCGTCACGCCGACCGGTGACATGGTCGTCGGCGTCGAGGCCGCGACCGTCGCTCCCGGAGAGCTGCGCGAGCGGCTCGCGTCGGTGACCGCCCCCGGCGACCTGTGGGTCGACGCGACCAGGATCGCCGAGGACCTGTTCGGCGACCACGCCCTCGCCAACGTCGTGGTGCTCGGCGCCGCGCACCAGGCCGGGCTGCTGCCCGTGTCGGGTTCCGCGGTGCGGGAGGCCATCCGCGTCAACGGCGTCGCGGTGCGGGCCAACCTGGCGGCGTTCGAGTGGGGCAGGGCCACGGTTGCCCGCCCCGACCGCGTCCGTGCCGCGCTGGCGAAGGTCACGGCCGCCGAGGACACCGCTCGGGCGCGGACCGTGCTCGGCGACTGGGACGCGCCCGCCGAGCTGCGCGCCCTCGTGCTCACCAGGGTCGCGGACCTGATCGGCTACCAGGACGCGCGCTACGCCCGCGAGTACCTGGACCTCGTGCGGGCGGCGCACACCGCCGAGACGCGGGCCGAACCCGGCAGCACCGCGCTGGCCGAG
>NZ_DASVFL010000178.1:0-6156 GCF_036380075.1 Lentzea sp.
TCGACGGTGTGCGCCTCGTCGGCGACGATGTTCTCGAAGTACCAGTCGCTGCCGGTGTTGTAGGTGTGGTTCTTGAAGTTGTACCGGCTGGTCGCGTTACCGCCCCAGCGCGCCACCGTCTGGCCGATTTCGGCGTTGAACGCCGGGTCGCCGCCGTTCAGTCCGTAGATGTCGGGGCTGATGGCGTGCCGTGCGGCGGACACGTCGACCGAGAGCGCCGGTCCGGCGGTGGCGGCCGCGGCGTCCTGAGCGGTGAAGGTGGCCGTGACCAGGGACGTCGCCAGACAGGCCGCCGTAATCGAGCGCAGCTTCCGCTTTCGGCGACTACCTGCCATGACTCCCCCGATCCAGCGCACCGGTGATTCTTCACCGCTGACACTGTCGAGAGGTCACGCCCCAGTCAAGCCGTTGAATTCCAGTTCGAAGAATTCGACTCGAACAATCGTCGAGGCGATTCGAAAGCGCGCTCGCGGCTGCCCGGAAAAGGCACGGCCGGTCACGTGAGGACGTGGTGGTACGGGACGTTCCACTCGTTCGGGAGCCGCGGGTAGAACGTGTTGACGACGGTCCCGGTGAAGTCGCCGCCCCAGTTGTAGGTGAGGCGCACGTCCGATTCGGCGGTCACCTCATGGCCGCGGAACCCGAGGATCGCGTCGGGGTGCGTGATGGGCACGAAGGTGATGCCACCCCAGGGGGTCACCGTGACGACCCACAACTGGGTGTCCTCGGTCGCGCCGTTCTTCCCGCGCCACTTCTCGCCGACCTCGCCGGGAAGTCCGACCTGGACGGTGTCGGCACCCTTCTTCGGGGCGTCCTGGTGGACCGCCACCCGCCTGCGCTTCGGTCCGTCCGGCCCGTCGGCCTGGCCCGCAGCGGACTCCAGGCAGTACAGGGGCCGCTGCCCGAAGAAGCCGGCGGGACTGACGTACCAGAGATGGCCCTGCCGCTCCCCGGTCTCGGGGTCGAGGGCCGTGGCCAGCAACACGCCCTGGTCGTGGCTGTCGCCGTCCAGGGCGGCGGGGCGGAGGTACCCGCCGTTGAAGGCGTGCACGAGCATGACCGGCCTGTTCTCGACCAGCGCCGCGACGATGGCGTTGTCGTAGCTGTCGACCGCCACCGGACCGCCGATCACCAGGCCGGCCATTTTCGTGCGCTCTTGGTCGTACAAGACCGGTACCTCGCTCACCTCGACCCGGGAACACCCTCCGCCGTCCAAGGTAGGACCTGAGTCCTTTGTGGAGCGAGGATGTCCCCCGGTCGTGGGAGCGCGGCCGTCAGGCGGACTTCCGCTGCCCGCGCGCCAGTTCCACGGCCTCGTCGACCGACTGGGCCACGGGCAGCACCTGGCTGAGCGCGCTGGCCATCAGCGGGCGCACGGCCGCGGCCTGCACCGCGACGATCGCGAAGCCCACGCCCTTGGTCTGCGCCTGCCCGTACAGCTTGAGCAGCACCGACAGCGCCGAGGAGCCCATGAAGTCCACGGCCAGCTCCACCACGAGGCCGTCCGGTTCCTTGTCCAGCTGCTCGAACAGGGCGGTCCCGACCGCGTCCACGTTGATCATGTCGAGCTCGCCCTTGACCACCGCGACGAGCACGCCGTCGTGGTCGCTTGTCTGAATGCCGGTCGTCGACGCCGTCTCGCCCGATGTCACTGAACACCTCATCCGCAGTTTCGTGGCTGTCCCTTGCTCCTGATCTTACGAAGGGACGGCCGATGCCACGACTCGGCCGCCTCCAGTGGAGTCGCAGGTCACGCGGACCGTGCGAAGAGACCGCCGTCGACGGGCAGGCAGACGCCGTTGACGTAGGCGGCGCGGTCGGAGGCGAGGAACACCGCGGCGTTGGCGACGTCGTGCGGCGAGCCCATCCTGCCGGTCGGGCTCGCGGCGTGCCGGGCGCCCCGGGCGGCCGGGTCGGCGGTGACCTGGCTGGCGACCATCGGGGTGTCGATCAGTCCCGGCAGGACGGCGTTGGCGCGCAGGCCCGCGCGGGCGTGGGTCAGCGCGAGCGAGACGGTCAGCTGGTTCAGGCCGGCCTTGGCCGCGCTGTACACCGGGTAGACGTAGCCGGTGTCGCGGATCGCGGCCAGCGAGGAGACGTTGACGATGGCGCCGCGGCCCGCCGCGAGCATGTGCGGGAGGGTGTACCGGCAGGTCAGGTAGGCGCTGGTCAGGTTGACCGCGAGGCCGTGGTTCCAGGTCGCGAGGTCGGTGGCGGTGAGGTCGCCGGTGATCGACGCCCCGACGTTGTTGTGCAGCACGTGCGGCGGGCCCAGCGCCGCCACCACGGCCTCGACCGCGGCGGCGACGTCGGCCTCCACCGTGACGTCGGCGGTGAGGGCGAGCGCGGCACCCCCGCCCGCGGTGATCTCCTTCGCGACGCGGCCGGCCTCGGCGGGGTCGCGGTCGACGGTGACGACGTGCGCGCCCGCGCGGGCGTAGGCCAGTGCCGCGGCCTCGCCGTTGCTCAGGCCCGGGCCGCTGGATCCCGCGCCGAAGACGACCACCACCCGGCCGTCCAGCTCCCGCTCGCTCATCGGTCCACGATGACGCCGGGCCACGGGCACCGGCCACCGTCCGCCGACGAGAAAGGGCCGGGAGGGATGCTCCGATTGTAGAATCGGCCCATGACGAGCACGGCGGTGTCCGGGCTGATCGACCGGCTCGCCACCGAGCTGTCGCGGTCGGTCGTGCTGAACGACCCGACCGTGCAGATGCTCTACGCGAGCCCGCACTACGGCGACGAGGACCCGGTGCGCATCCGGGCCGTGCTCGACCACGTCGCCCAGCCCGCCGCCCGCGGCCACGTGCTGGCCCAGGGCGTCTCCGGCTGGACCAGGGCCGGGCTGGTCCCGGCCCACAACGCCATCGGCATGCACGCCAGGGTCTGCGTGCCGGTCCGGTGGGAGGGCGCGCTGCTCGGCCTGCTGATGGTGATGGACGCCGACCAGTCGATGACCACCGCGGAGCTCGGCCAGGTCAACGACGCCGCCCAGGAGCTGGCGCTGGTGCTGCACACCGAGAGGGGCCGGTCGTCGCCGACCTCGGACGACCAGGTGGTGCTCGACCTGGTCGGTCCGGACCCGTCCGCGCGGCGGGCCGCCGGGCAGAAGCTGCGCTCGACCGGCCGCGCCGACCTGTTCGCCCACGTCACGGCGGTCGAGATCGCGGTCGCGGGCACCCGCGCCACCTCCGCTCCGCACGTCGAGGTCGCGTTGCGGCACGCCCTGTCCGGGTCCCGGCGGGCGGCGCCGGGCGACCAGCTGGTCTCGGTCACGGGCGACCGCGCCGTGGTCCTGCTGGGCTCGCCGGAGCCGGCCGGACCGCCGATCCCGCGGGTCACCGGGGTGCTCGACCGCGTGCACGAGTTCGCCCTCGGACACTTCCGCTGCGTCGCGGGCGTCGGCGGCACCGGACCGGGCCTCACCCACGCCGCCACCTCGCTGCGGCAGGCCGGTCTCGCGCGGCGGGCGGCGTCGCTGGGCCTGCGCGGCCCGGTCGCCGGGTGGCACGACCTGGGCGTTCTCGGTCCGCTGCTGACGATCCCGGACGACGAGCTGACCGAGGCGGTGCTGCCCGGCGAGCTCCACCGGCTGCGCGCGGCCGACCCCGACGGCCAGCTCACCGAGACCGTGCGGGCCTACCTCGACGCGGCCGGCAACGGCCCGCTCGCCGCCGAACGGCTGCACGTGCACCGCACGACGCTCTACTACCGGCTCGGCAGGCTCCGGGACCTGACCGGCCTGGACGTGGTGGGCGACGGCCCGACACGCCTCGTCCTGCACCTGGGGCTCGTGCTGGCCGACGTCGTTCGACAATCGGAGCAGACCGGGAGCTGAACTCTCGTCGCCCGGCGGTGGTGGTCCGGGCGGCGCCGGTTCGAGACTGCTCGGCAGCCGGGCCGACTCGACGAGGAGATCGCCATGCCCACGTTCGACACCAATGACGGCGTCACGCTGACCTACCAGGACTCCGGCGGCCGGAACGGGTCGGTCCCGCTGGTGATGCTGCACGGCTGGGGCCAGACGCAGGCGATGTTCCACCACCAGCTCGGCGGCCTCGGCGACCGGCGGGTGATCACCCTCGACCAGCGCGGGCACGGCGTGTCGGACAAGCCGCACCACGGCTACCGCATCGCCCGCCTCGCCCAGGACTTCGCGCAGCTGCTCGACCACCTCGGCCTCGACGAGGTCGACGCGCTGGGCTGGTCGATGGGCGCCTCCGTGCTGTGGAGCCACATCGACCAGCACGGCACCGCCCGGCTGCGGCGCCTCGTGCTCGTCGACCAGCCCGCCGCGGTCGCCGCCGTGCCGTGGATGTCGGCCGCCGAGCAGACCGAGTCGGGCGCGATCTTCGACGTCGGCGGTCTGCTCGCGCTCAACGGCGACCTGCACGGACCCGACGGCGCGGCGGTCCGCGAGACGTTCGTCCGGTCGATGTTCTCCGGCGAGACCGCCCCCGAGGTGTGGGACTTCGTCGCGCGGGAGATCACCGCCACCCCGGCGTACGCGGCGGTGCCGCTGCTGTTCGACCACTGCGCCCAGGACTGGCGCGACGTGCTGCCCCGCATCGACGTCCCGGCGCTGGTGCTGGGCTGCGACGGCAGCCACGTCAGCCCGGACTCCCAGCGCTACATCGCCGACCGGATCCCCGGCGCGGAGCTGCACGTCTTCCCGACGACCGAGGCCAGCTCCCACTTCGTGTTCCTGGAGAACCCGGCCGCGTTCAACGCGGTGCTCGACAAGTTCCTCAGCTGACCCCGGCAGCCGTCACGGCGCGTCGTGGGCGGTCGCGAGGGACTGCTCACGCCAGACCTCGGCGTCCTTCAGGCGCTGCTCGACCACGACGGCGAGCCGTTCGTGGGCGTCGCGGCCGATCGGCAGGTGCACCGGCGGCTCCGCGCCCGTGACGACGCGGTGGATCAGCTCGGCCGCCTTGGCGGGATCGCCGGGCTGGCGGTGGTTGGCCCCGTGCGAGGCCTCCTGCCGGTCGTGGGCCGGGGTGCCGTCGTACCCGGCCAGCGGCGCGGCCGGCCTGGTCATCGAGCTCGGGTCGAGGAAGCCGGTGCGGAAGTTGCCCGGCTCGACCACGACGGCGCGGATGCCGAACGGCGCGAGTTCGCCCGCCAGTGCCTCGGTGATGCCCTCGACCGCGAACTTGCTGGCGCAGTAGGCGCTCACGCCCGGCTGCCCCTCGTAGCCGCCGCGCGAGCCGATGTTCACGACCGTGCCCGAACCGGCGGCGCGCATGACCGGCAGGACCGCGCGCGTCATCTCGACCAGCCCGAACACGTTGACGTCGAAGAGGGCCCGGTAGTCGGCCTCGTCGACTTCCTCGAGCGCGCCGATCAGGCCGTACCCGGCGTTGTTGACCAGCACGTCGACGCCGCCGAAGCGGTCGACGGCGGCGTCCACCGCCGCGGTGATCGCCGCCCGGTCCGTCACGTCGAGCGCGACGGGCAGGACGTTCGGGGAGGCGGTGAGGTCGGCCGGGATGGAGTCGGTCCTACGGGCGCCGACGACGACGTCGTCGCCTTCCCGCAGTGCGGCGCGGGCGATCTCCGCGCCGAGCCCGCGGTTGGCTCCGGTCACGAGCCAGGTCGCCATGATGCGCTGCCTTTCGTCGATGACGATGCGGGCACGGAGGTGCCGCGCACCAGGGCCGCCAGGGCGGCGAACTTCTCCTCGTCGGCGGTCCCGCGTTCGGGGAAGAACACGTAGACCGTCTGCTTCTCGGGCGCGACGACGCCGAACGACTCCGACTGGAGCGTCAGCCCGCCCACGTCGGGGTGGTGGAAGCTCTTCGTGCCGCCGCCCTTCTCGTGCACGTCGAAGCGGTTCCACAGCCTCCGGAACTCGCCGCTCTTCACCGACAGCTCCCCCACGAGCTCCAGCAGCCGCGGCGCGTCGACGTCGGCGCCGACCGAGGCCCTCAGCCCGGCGACCGCGCCCTCGGCGATCCGGTCGCGGTCGGCGTAGACCCGCCCGACCTCAGGATCGAGGAACACGTCGCGCACCAGGTTGCGGCCGGGCCGGTAGCCGGGGTTGAGCGCGACCGCCAGCGCGTTCGCGGCCAGGACGTCGCGGAACCGGCCGACCACGATCACCGCCTCGCCGCTCCAGCGGTCGAGCAGCTGGGTGAGGCGGTGCGAGACGGC
>NZ_DASVFL010000179.1:0-83951 GCF_036380075.1 Lentzea sp.
CTCGAGGCTCGTGTCGTCGTCCCAGACCAGGCCCGTGCGACCGGCGACGTACCTGGTACCGGGCGCGCCGGCCTCGCCCTTCGAGACGGTGAACCCGTTGCCGTGGACTCTGCAGACGATCATCGCGTCGGGGGTGACGCCCGCCTCCACGACGTGGTCCCGCACGCGTTGCAGCGTCCCGAGCACGTATCCGAGCGGCCGCTGGCAGCTGCGGTCCGCCTGGGCCCGCATCGACTCGATCGACAGCGGCACCGGTGTTCCCGCGACGGCGAGCGGGTCCGCCACGTCACGGCCGTAGGACAGCGCGGCGGCGACCCCGAACGCACCCAGCAGGTACCAGACGGTCCTCATGTTTCCCCCTGAACGGGATCTTAGGGCCGTGGGTGCCCCCGCCGGGTGGAAACGCGGAACCGCCCCGGCCAAGAAGCAGCCGGGGCGGTTCGATCACAGCGGGTCCTACAGGTACGTGCCGGTGTTCGTGGCCGTGTCGATCGCGCGGCCCGTGTCCTGGTTCTTCCCGGTGACGAGCGTGCGGATGTAGACGATCCGCTCGCCCTTCTTGCCCGAGATGCGCGCCCAGTCGTCCGGGTTCGTCGTGTTCGGCAGGTCCTCGTTCTCGGCGAACTCGTCGAGGATGGCCGCCTGCAGGTGCCGGACGGAGAGTCCGGGCTGCTTGGTGTCGAGCAGCGACTTGATCGCCGCCTTCTTGGCCCTGTCGACGATGTTCTGGATCATGGCGCCGGAGTTGAAGTCCCGGAAGTACAGGACCTCCTTGTCACCGTTGGCGTAGGTGACCTCCAGGAACCGGTTGTCCTCGGACTCCTCGTACATGCGCTCCACGGTGTGCTGCACCATGCCCTCGATGCAGGCCTTCGGGTCCCCGCCGAACTCGGCGAGGTCGTCGGCGTGCAGCGGGAGGTTGGGCGTCAGGTACTTGTTGAAGATGTCCTTCGCGCCCTCGGCGTCCGGTCGCTCGATCTTGATCTTCACGTCGAGGCGGCCGGGGCGGAGGATCGCCGGGTCGATCATGTCCTCGCGGTTGGAGGCGCCGATGACGATGACGTTCTCCAGGCCCTCGACGCCGTCGATCTCGGCGAGGAGCTGGGGCACGATCGTCGTCTCGACGTCGGACGACACACCGGAGCCACGGGTGCGGAAGATCGAGTCCATCTCGTCGAAGAACACGATCACCGGGGTGCCGTCGGACGCCTTCTCGCGAGCCCGCTGGAAGATCAGGCGGATGTGCCGCTCGGTCTCACCGACGAACTTGTTGAGGAGCTCGGGGCCCTTGATGTTGAGGAAGTACGACTTCGCCTGCTTGTCGGTCTCGCCGCGGATCTCCCGCACCTTCTTGGCCAGCGAGTTCGCCACCGCCTTGGCGATGAGCGTCTTGCCGCAGCCGGGAGGGCCGTAGAGCAGCACGCCCTTGGGCGGGCGCAGCTCGTACTCGCGGAACAGGTCGGCGTGCAGGAACGGCAGCTCCACGGCGTCGCGGATCTGCTCGATCTGCCGGGAGAGGCCACCGATGTCGTTGTAGTCGATGTCCGGGACCTCCTCGAGCACGAGGTCCTCGACCTCGGCCTTGGGGACCCGCTCGTAGGCGAAGCCCGCCTTCGAGTCGACCAGCAACGAGTCGCCGGGCTTGAGCGGCGAGTCGAGCAGCGGCTGGGCGAGCCACACCACCCTCTCCTCGTCCGCGTGACCGACGACCAGCGCGCGGCCGATGAGGCCGTCTCCCTCGTCGAGGAGCACCTCCCGGAGCGCGCAGACCTCACCGGACCGCTCGAACCCGCCGGCCTCGACCACGGTCAGCGCCTCGTTCAGGCGCACGGACTGGCCGAAGTCCAGCTTCTCCGGCTCGACCGCGGGGGACACGGCGACGCGCATCCTGCGGCCGGACGTGAAGACGTCCACCGTCCCGTCGTCGAAGCGCGCCATGAAGACGCCGTACCCGCTGGGCGGTTGGGCCAGCCGGTCGACCTCCTCACGCAGCGCGAGAAGCTGGCTTCGTGCTTCGCGGAGGGTGTCTATGAGCTTCGTGTTTCGCTCGGTCAGCTGGCTGACGCGCTCAGTCGCCTCAGCCAAGCGCTGCTCGAGCAACCGCGTGTGCCGCGGCGACTCGGTCAGCTTGCGACGCAACGACGCGATCTCGTCCTCGAGGAACCTGATCTGCGCTGTCAGCTCAGCAGAAATGTTGCCCTGGTTCAGCTCGCCACCCTCATCGGGTTGGCTGCCGGGATGACCGTGCTGCATGTCGGCACCCTCCTCCCGTGTTCGTACCGATTACGGTACCGGCGATCACCGACAAAATGGGGTACCCACAACATCATCTTCGCTCGTGTGACGCAACGGCAAGGCCTCCAACGGGGGTCGGCTGCTCCATCTCGGTGTCAGGTCCAGGTGCCCACCGGCTACCGTGCGTCTCTGTGGCGACCACCGGCGTTTCGCACCGCGACACGCCGCCGACCTGCGAGAAGCCCGGGATGAGGGGGTCATGGGAGCACCTGCGCCGGTGCCCGGTCCCCACCGTCCGCGACCACCCTCGGGCGACCGCGGACACGCGTGGTGGGGTTCACGAGGCGCGGACGAGCGGCGATCCACCGCCGTCCCACCAGGTGGACCACTGGTTGATCCGTTCGGTGGTCACGCACCGCGACCCACTCCGTCCGGGCTCGGCGGAGGCCGCTCGCGGGCGGGCCTCCGGCAGGACCGGCGGGCGTGCGGCCAACCGGGTGGTTCCGCGGACGCGTCCGGAGGACCACCCCGACAGCGCAGAGCATCGCACTCGAATCCCGGTGGAGTTGCCGCAATCGTTATCAGACATGGCCTTCACGTGACCGGAAGGAAACTTGAAGTGATGTGCGCGACCACCCGCGCGCGTGTCGGCCGGTCCCATTCGGCCGCGAGCCGGTCGGTGGAGTACGACAATGTCCTGGGAAAGACCACCTCATCCGCATCGGGGGAGTTTCGATGACGTACCCGCCGCAGCAGCCCGGGCCCTACGGGCAGCAGCCGCCGCCCGGCGGGCCGTACGGGCAGCAGCCGCCGCAGCAGCCGGGTCACGGCCAGCAGCCGCAGCCCGGATACGGCCAGCCGCAGCCCGGATACGGTCAGCAGCCCGGCCAGTACGGCCAGCCGCAGCAGGACCCGTTCGGCCAGCAGGGACCGCAGAGCGGCGGTTTCCCGCAGCAGGGGCAGTACGGCCAGCCCCAGACCGGCCCGTACGGGCAGCCGCAGACCGGTCAGGGCCAGTACGGGCAGCAGCCCTACGGCCAGCAGCCCTACGGCCAGCCCGGCCCCGGCGGGTTCGGCGGCCCGCCGCCGAAGAAGAGCAGGACCGGCCTGGTCGTCGGCGTGGTGATCGCCGTGCTGGTGCTCGTCGGCGGCGGCATCACGGCGGCGGTCCTGTTCAGCGGCAACGGCTCGGACAGCTCGTCCAGCTCGTCGTCCTCCGGCGGCGGTGACGACGCGGCCGACGTCAAGAAGGTCGCGGAGGAGTACTACGCCGCGAGCGCCGCCAAGAACGAGAGCAAGGCCAAGTCGATGGCCTGCTCCGAGGCCCTCAAGGAGGCCGAGGAGGCGGAGAAGAAGCTCACGCCGGAGCAGCGCAAGCTGACCGAGGAGCTCAAGAAGATGCCCTCGCCGAAGGTGAACGTCAAGGACGTGAAGGTGTCCGGCGACACCGCGGACGTCGGCGTCTCCACCACCGTGACGGTGGGGAACCAGTCCAAGACGTTCGACACCACGGTGAAGTTCAAGAAGGAATCGGGCGACTGGAAGTTCTGCACGCTCGCCAAGGACATCAAGCTGCCGGACTTCCAGGTTCCGACGACCCGGTGACCTCCGGCACGCCCAGGGCCCCGCTGAACTCGGCGGGGCCTTTTGCGGCCGGGCCACGGTCGCATTGTTCGCACAACCGCATCGGGGGAATTCGATGACCTACCCGCCGCAGCAACCGGGCCCGTACGGGCACCAGCAGCCGGGCCACGGCCAGCAGCCGCCACCCGGCTACGGCCAGCCACAACCGGGGTACGGGCAGCAGCCGCCACCGCCGCCGGGCTACGGCCAGCAGCAGGGCTACGGTCCCGGACCCGGCCAGCCGGGCCCGTACGGACAGCCGCAGCCCGGTCAGCCGGGGCCCTACGGCCAGCAGCAGCCCGGCTTCGGCGGCGGGTACGGGGGTCCCCCGCCGAAGAAGAGCAAGACCGGCTTGGTCGTCGGGGTCGTGCTCGGCGTCCTGGTGCTCGTCGGCGGTGGCGTCACGGCGGCGGTGCTGCTGACCGGCGACGACGAGCCCAAGTCGTCCACGGCCGCGGCCGAGAGCGGCACGAACGGCGGTGACACGCCCGCCCCGACGTCGAAGAGCTCGTCGAGCGGCGGTGACTCGGCGGCGAAGGACGTGGCGGAGGAGTTCACCGAGATCGTGCTGAAGGGCGCCCGCGCGGGCAACAGCAACCCCGCCGACGTCAAGGACCTCGTGTGCGCGGCGGAGTTCCCCAAGCTCAAGACGCAGTCCGGCAAGGCCCAGCCGAGCGCGACGGCCACGGTGTCGGACGTCAAGACCTCCGGCAGCAGCGGCACGTTCACCCAGAAGCTCTCCGGGCTCGTCGATCCGAACAACCCCGGCAAGACCTCCTCGGGCAGCATCGTCTACAAGCTGACCAAGGAGGGCGGCGACTGGAAGGTGTGCGGCATCGAGAAGGTCGAGTCCAACTGACCTGACGGCGACGACCCGCACCCGTGCGGGTGCGGGCCGTCGCCGTGCTCGGGGTGCTCAGCCCTTGCTGGGGCGGCGCTGCGGCTTCGGGGCCGTGACGCCGGGCGCGAGCTTGCGCGCGGTCAGCAGGAACGCGGTGTGCGCGATCATCCGGTGCTCCGGGCGCACGGCGAGACCGACGACGTGCCACGGGCGGACGAGCGTCTCCCACGCGTGGGGCTCGGTCCAGCACGTCTGCTCGCGCAACGCCTCCGTGACCACGGACAGCTGTGTGGTGGTGGCGACGTACACGACGAGGACGCCGCCGGGGATGAGGTTCTCCGCGATCGTGGGCAGCACCTCCCACGGCGAGAGCATGTCGAGGATGACCCGGTCGACCTCGCCCCGGTGGTTCTTCACGTCGTCGACGGTGATCGACCAGTTGCCGGGGCGTTCGCCGAAGAACGTCTCGACGTTGCGGATCGCGTGGACCGCGTGGTCGTCGCGCACCTCGTAGGACTGGACGCTGCCCTTCTCCCCCACCGCGCGCAGCAGCGAGCACGACAGCGCGCCGGAGCCGGCGCCGGCCTCCAGGACGCGGGCGCCGGGGAAGATGTCGCCGTACATGACGATCTGCGCGGCGTCCTTGGGGTAGATGACCTGCGCGCCCCGCGGCATCGACAGCACGTAGTCCGGCAGGAGCGGGCGCAGCGCCAGGAAGTTCGTGCCGCCCACGGACGCGACGACCGAGCCCTCCGGCTGCCCGATGAGCAGGTCGTGCGGGATGGCGCCGCGGTGGGTGTGGTACTCCTTGCCGGGCTCGAGGACGACCGTGTAGTGCCGGCCCTTGGGGTCGGTCAGCTGAACCCGGTCACCCGGCTGGAACGGTCCACTTGCGCTAATCACCGCGCAATGGTGTCAAACGCCCTTCTCAATGGCCGCACGCAGGTCCTCCCTGCGCAGCACGCCCGCCGGGCGCCCCTCCAGGTCGACGACGAGGAACTGCCACGCGGCGGTGCCCTGGACCCGTTCCACGATCTCCTCGCCCGGCTCGTCGGCGAGCAGCACGGTCTCGGGCCGGATCGGTTCGGCGGCCTGCTCCGCGGGGGCGAACGGGCTGGCGGCGGCGAGCTTCTCCGCCGCGACGGTGTCGAGCAGCCCCGCCGCGACGCCGTCGGCCCTGACCAGCACGACGCCCCGGCCGGCCGAGGTGCTCAGCGCGTCCCTGACGGGACTTTCCGCCGGCAGCTGGAGAACGGGCAGGATGAGGTCGTCCAGGGTGATGCCCGCGGGCCAGGTGCGGCGCCGTTCGCTCGCGAGCTCGCTGCGTGCTCCGGCGACGACGACCCACGCCGTGAGGACGCACACGCCGAAGCGCAGCCAACGGTCTTCCGCGCCTTCCGCGACGCCGTAGAGCGCCCACACCACCAACGCCACAGCGACGGCGAACCCGCCGACCACGGCGACACGCGTGCCCGTCGCCCGTTGGCCCGTCGCGGCCCACACACCCGCACGGACGATGCGCCCGCCGTCGAGCGGGAGGCCGGGCAGCAGGTTGAAGATGGCGACCACGAGGTTCGCGCCGGCCACCTGCACGACCAG
Organism: Lentzea sp.; assembly: GCF_036380075.1. Lineage (NCBI taxonomy): Bacteria > Bacillati > Actinomycetota > Actinomycetes > Pseudonocardiales > Pseudonocardiaceae > Lentzea > Lentzea sp. The sequence goes on from NZ_DASVFL010000179.1 coordinate 6,299, forward strand.
CAGCCACAGCAGACCGCCGGGCGTCATCGCGAACCCGCCGATGCCGAAGACGACGGCCAGCGCGATGGACACGACCGGTCCCGCGCCCGCCACGACGCCTTCGTGGCTGGGTTTGCCGGGTGTGCGCATGATCTCGGACAGGCCGCCCAGCAGGTACAGGCGCAGTCTCCTGACCGGCAGCCCGAGCCGCAGCGCCGCGACGCAGTGGCCGAGCTCGTGGGCCAGCACGCTCAGGCCCAGGAAGACAGCGAACAACGCGGCGACGGCGAGGCCGGCGCCGGGCGGCGTGCCGGGGGCCAGGTCGTCGACGAGCGGGGCGTAGAAGGCGACCACGATCGCCGAGCCGATCCACCACGAAGGCGCGAGCAGCACCGGGATGCCCGCCACCCGGAACAGCAGCAGGCCGCTCTCCCGTTCACTGATCCGCGCGGCCACGGGAGCACTGTAGAGCCGCGGGTGTGATCTCGCGGTTCGGTGACCCGGACGGGCGGCCTCCGGAATTGTCAGACCCCTGTCCTAGGGTCGAACCATGAGCACCACGTTGCGCAGGCCCGCGCTGTCGCCGTCCAGGGCGGGGGACTTCAAGCAGTGCCCGCTGCTCTACCGCTTCCGCGCGGTCGACCGGCTGCCGGAGAGGCCGACGAAGGCGCAGGTGCGCGGCACGGTGGTGCACGCGGTGCTGGAGGACCTGTTCGCCCTGCCCGCCGCCGAGCGCGTGCCAGACCGCGCCCGCACGATGATCGTCCCGGCGTGGGAGCGCGTGAAGTCCGAACGCCCGGAGTTCGCCTCGCTGTTCGAGGTCCCCGGCGGCGAGGAGGAGGCGGAGTGGCTGGCGTCGGCCACGAAGCTCCTCGACGGCTACTTCGGCCTGGAGGACCCGCGCCGCCTCGAACCGGAGTCGCGCGAGCTGCTCGTGGAGTCCGAGCTCCCGTCCGGCGTCCTACTGCGCGGCTACATCGACCGCGTGGACGTCGCCCCGACGGGCGAGATCCGGGTCGTGGACTACAAGACCGGCGCCGCGCCGCGCGAGATCGGCGAGGCGAAGGCGTTGTTCCAGATGAAGTTCTACGCCCTGGTGCTGTGGAAGCTGCGCGGCGTCGTCCCGCGCCAGCTCCGCCTGATGTACCTGGCCGACCGCCAGGCCCTGGCCTACACGCCGGACGAGTCGGAGCTGGCCCGCTTCGAGCGCACGCTGGACGCCATCTGGCAGGCCATCATGCGCGCCGCCCCCACCGGCGACTTCCGCCCGAACCCCAGCCGCCTGTGCGACTACTGCGACCACAAGGCCTTCTGCCCGGCCTTCGACGGCACCCCGCCGCCGTACCCGGGCTGGCCGGAGCCCGACGACACCGAGCCGCTGCAGGACCGCGACTGATGACCGCCTTCTACCTGCCGCTGGGCGACGACGCGTTCCGCTCCACCTCGCACACCGTCGGCCCGTGGGGCCCGGACAGCCAGCACCTGGGCCCGCCCTCGGCCCTGCTGGTCCGCGCCCTGCTGGCGTTGCGGCCGTCGTTGTCCCGCGTGACGTTCGAGGTGCTGGGCCCGGTCCCGGTGGCCGACCTCGAGGTGTCCACTTCGGTCGAACGCCCCGGCCGTTCGGTGGAGCTGCTCTCCGCCGCGCTGTCCTGCGAAGGCCGCGTGGCACTGACCGCGCGGGCGTGGCACATGGTCGGCTCCGACACCACGGCGGTGGCCGGCGGCACGGGAAAGGCGTTGCCACCGCCCGGTTCGGCGGCACCGATGGAGATCCCGGACCACTGGGGCGGTGGCTACCTCGCCGCCGTCGAATGGCTTTCCTTGTCCGGCGGCATCTTCACGCCGGGCGACGCCCGGGTGTGGGCCCGCCCGCGCGTCGCCGTCGTCGAGGGCTTCGAGACTTCGCCGGTGGAGCGCCTGTTCGCCGTCGTCGACTCGGCCAGCGGCGTCTCGTCCCGTGTGGACATCCGCAAGTGGTACGCCATCAACACGGACCTGACCGTGCACCTGCACCGCCAGCCCTCGGGCGAGTGGATCGGCATGGACGCGCGCACGACCATCGGCCCGGACGGCGTCGGCGTGGCGACCAGCGAGGTGCACGACGCCGACGGCCCGGTGGGCACGTCGGCGCAGGCGTTGTTCGTGCGGGAGCGCTGACTCTCAGCCTCTCCGGTCTTCTTTCGCTCTCGGCGGGATCAACCGCGAGAACTACTGGGGTCAGACCACCGACGACGAGGTGCTCAGAGCGCTGGAGTAGTGCTCCACCACCGGGAACGGCGAGTAGAACCGGTGCAGCAACGACGACCACCGCTCGTAGGAGGGCCCCTGCCGGAACCCGACGGTGTGCGCCTCCAGCGACTCCCACCGCACCAGCAGCAGGTAGCGCGACGGCGTCTCCAGGCAGCGCAGCAGTTCCAGGCCGAGGAAGCCCGGCGAGGCGCTGATCAACGACCGCGCCTCGCCGAACGCCCACTCGAACTCGTCCGAGAGCCCCGGAACGACGTCCAGGACGGCCTGCTCCAGGATCACAGGCGGCAGAACCTGATGTCCGACGCCAGGACGGCCTTGGCGCCGATGGCGGCCAGTTCGTCCATCACCTGGTTCGCTTCCTTGCGCGACACCATGGCGCGCACGGCCACCCAGTCCTCGTCGGCCAGGGGCGCGACGGTCGGCGACTCGAGGCCCGGGGTCAGCGCGACGGCCTCGTCCAGGATCGAGCGCGGGCAGTCGTAGTCGAGCATCAGGTACTGCTGGGCGAACACGACGCCCTGCAGGCGGGCCGTCAGCTGCTTCTTCGCCTTCGTCAGCTCGGAGTTCGCGCGGTGCACGAGCACGGCCTCCGACTCGCAGATCGGGTCGCCGAACGGCACCAGGTCGTGCTGGCGCAGGGTGCGGCCGGAGCCCACCACGTCGGCGATCAGGTCGGCGACGCCGAGCTGGATGGAGATCTCGACGGCGCCGTCGAGGCGGATCACCTGGGCCGTGATGCCGCGGGCGCGCAGGTCGCGGCCCACCAGCTTCGGGTACGCCGTGGCGAGGCGCTTGCCCTGGAGGTCCTCGACCTTCCAGTCCGTGCCGCGGGGGCCGGCGTAGCGGAAGGTCGACGAGCCGAAGCCCAGGGCCAGCAGCTCCTCGACGGACGAGCCGTTGTCGTCGGCGCCCGAGTCGGCGGCCAGGTCGCGGCCGGTGATGCCCAGGTCGAGGTCGCCGGACGCCACGTAGATCGCGATGTCCTTGGGGCGCAGGAAGAAGAACTCGACGTCGTTGTTCGGGTCGAGCACGGTCAGGTCGCGGGGCTCGTGCCGCTGCCGGTAGCCGGCCTCGGTGAGCATGGCGGAGGCGCGTTCGGCGAGCGCGCCCTTGTTCGGGACTGCTACGCGCAGCATGTGGAAGTCTCTTTCAGAGGTACTTGTAAACGTCTTCGAGGGTGAGGCCGCGGCCCAGCATGAGCACCTGGAGGCGGTAGAGCAGCTGCGAGATCTCCTCGGCGAGCTTCTCGTCGGACTCGTACTCGGCGGCGATCCAGACCTCGCCCGCCTCCTCCAGGACCTTCTTCCCCTGCGCATGGACGCCGGCCTCGAGCGCTGCGACGGTGCCGGACCCCGCCGGCTTGGTGGCGGCTCGTTCGGTCAGTTCGGCGAACAGGGAGTCGAAGGTCTTCACGACACGACATCCTCCCATCCCGCGGACCCACGTCCACACCGCGGTCGGATCCGTCCCATGCCCTGGACGTGATTTGTCCTGCATGGACACCCAGTAGCGTGAACTTCCGTGTCCGAACTCGCCGAGGTCCTCGCCGCGCTGCGCCGGGTGCGCGGGATCAACCCGTTCTTCGCGCTCGACGTGGGCCGTCCGGACGAGTCCTGGCTGCCGGGAACCGCGCTGCTCGAGGGCCCGGACCTCAAGAACACGATCGACGCCATCGCGATCCGGTACGAAGCGGAGGAACCGCGCGTCGCGGCCAGCCTGTTCTTCCTCAGCTACACCGCGCGGCTGCTCAGCCCGCTCACGGCCGCCGGCCTGCCGATCGACGTGCGGCCGGAGAACCTCTGGTGGCGCCACGACCCGGCCGGCGGCCTGAGCGTCCGCGTCGACCTGCCGCGGCTGGGCCCGCCCGCCGCCGAGGCGCTCGCGCCCGTGGTCGAGGCCATCCAGGACGTCACCCCGGTGTCGCGCGGGCTGTTGTGGGGCAACGCGATGTCGAACATCGCGGGCGCGCTGAAAATGGTCGTGCGCGCGGGCATGCTCACGGCCGAGGAAGCGGAACTGCGCGGTGTGCGGCTGATGACCGCGCCGCCGTTCGAACAGGCGGGAGAATTCTTCTCGATCCCCGGCGAGGTCGCGTTCCGCCGCAGGAGCTGTTGCCTCTACTACCGCGTCGCCGCAGGTGGGAAGTGTGGTGACTGTCCACTCGTGAAGTGAGGAACGCAACAACTCTTATGGCCGGTTGTGCTCGGCGGGCCGCTCAACTTACGGTGCACGCGCCGCAGTGACGGGAAGCCGGTGGAAATCCGGCGCGGTCCTCGCCACTGTGACCGGGAAGCAACCCCCGCCGAGCACGTCACTGGTCCCCGCCGGGGCTGGGAAGACGCGGGGTGAGCGGTGATCCGGGAGTCAGGAGACCGGCTGCGGCGCCGCAAGGAGAGTTGACCTTCCACGAGGTATGGAGGAGCCCGTCATGACGAGCCCCGCAGCAAGCCTGTCCGCCGTCCGCGTGCCCAAGTGGGCCTTCGCCGTCTCACTGCTCGGCCTGATCGTCACCTACCTGGTCCTGCAGGAGAACGGCCTCGCGCTCGGCGCGGGTTCCGAGTTGCTGCACGAGTTCTTCCACGACGGCCGCCACGCCCTCGGCGTCCCCTGCCACTGATCCGCCGATCACGCAGATGACGACGACGTACAAGTCGATCGCACTGCGCGGGATCGCGGCCGGCGGCATCGCCGGTGCCGCCTCCGCGCTCGTGCAGCTCCTGGTCACCGAGATCCCCATCCGCGCCGCCCTGGCGGTCGAGGAGGCGCGGGAACCCGCAGGTGACGGTCACGCGCACTCGCACGGTGAGGAAGAGCTGGTCAGCCGCGGCGCCCAGGTCGCGGGCGGCATGCTCGGCGTGGTGATCGTCGGCATCGCGGTGGGCCTGGTGTTCGCCACGGCCTACGCGCTGTCGAAGCGCTGGTTCACCGACCGCACGCCGTTCAGCCGCAGCCTCGCGTTCGGCGTCGCGGTGTTCGGCGCGGTGGCGCTGCTGCCGTGGCTGAAGTACCCGGCCAACCCGCCCGCCGTGGGCGACCCGGACACCGTGGACTACCGGACCGCGCTGTACCTGGGCGTGGTCGTCGCCGGCCTGGCGATCGTGTGGGGAGCGAGCCGGCTCGCCGAGCAGCTGCGCGCGCAGTCGCAGCCGGTGCGCGTCACCGGTGTGCTCCTCGCGGTGGTCGCGGCCGTCGCGGTGGTGCTCGTGGCGTTCCCCGCGCCGCCGGACACGATCCCGGCGGACATGCCGGTGGCGGTGCTGTGGCAGTTCCGCCTCAGCTCGCTCGCCCAGCTGGCCACGCTCTACGTCGGCATCGGCGTGGTGTTCGGCCTGCTGGTGGACCCGGCCACGCGCAGGGCCAAGGCCGAGCGCGTGACCGCTTCGCAGACTGTCTAGAGCGCCTTCAGCACGTCGAGGTCGACGCCGGTGAGGGAGTCGCGGAACACCCGCCGCTCCCCCGCTGGCACCTCGACGTCGCACGGCACGACCAGCACGGTGCACCCGGCGGCCACGGCCGCGGCGACACCGGTCGGCGAGTCCTCGACCGCCACGCACTCCACGGGATCCACGCCGAGCAACCGCGCGGCCTTCAGGTACGGCTCGGGCAGCGGCTTGTTCAGCCCGTCCACCTCGTCGCCGCACACCGTCACGTCGAACAGGTCGCGGCCGATCGTGTCCAGCGCCACCTCGGTCAGCGCGCGCTCGGTCGACGTCACCAACGCCATCGGCACGCCCGACGCACGCACGGCGCGCAACGCCTCCTGGGCGCCCGGACGCCACGGCAGGCCGGCGCGGAACACCTCCTCGGTGCGGCGCGAGATCCACGCGGCGCCGTCCACCAGGTCCTCCGCGGAGGGGTCGAGGCCGACGTCGGCGAACAGCAGGCGCATCGTCGTCGGCACGTTCGTGCCGACCATGCGCTCACGGGTCTCCAGCGACAGCGTGCCGCCGAGCTTCTCCGCGTACTCGTAGAGCGGGATGTCCCACAGCTTCTCGGAGTCGAGCAGCGTGCCGTCCATGTCCCACAGCACGGCCTGCAAGTCAGACATCGAAGTACTTCGCCTCCGGGTGGTGCGCCACGAAGGCGTCGGTGGACTGTTCCGGGTGCAGCGGGAGCCCTCGCGGACCCGCTCGTGCCGGTGCCAGGCCGGCGCTTCGGCGAGCCGGCCGCGGTCCGTGGACTTCCCGGTGCCCACGATACGCGTTCCGGCCGGGCGGCTCGCGGGCGTGGCCGGTGATCGTCACGCGGTTGACCAGCGCGTCCCGCGACGGCGACGCTCCGCGACCACGCATGGGCCAAGCCTGCGATGACTTGCTCGCGCGAGGCCGTAGTCTGGCGCCGTGAACGATCCGTCCCAGGAATCCCCGACCCCCTCGAACCCGCGCCAGCCGCTCACGAGCCCGATCATGGTCTGCGCTTTCGAAGGGTGGAACGACGCCGGTGACGCCGCCAGCACGGCGATCGAGCACCTCCAACTCACCTGGGACGCCACCCCGCTCGCCGAGATCGACCCGGACGACTACTACGACTTCCAGGTGACCAGGCCGACCGTCCGCATGGTCGACGGCGTCACCCGCAGGGTCGACTGGCCGACGACGCGGCTGTCGGTGTGCAGGCCCCCCGGCTCGTCCGCGGACGTGGTCCTCGTGCACGGCATCGAGCCGAACATGAGGTGGCGCAAGTTCGCCGCCGAGCTGCTGGGCCACATCGACGCCCTCGGGGTGACGACCGTCGTGACGCTGGGCGCGCTGCTGATGGACACGCCCCACACCCGTCCCGTGCCGGTCACCGGCACCGCCTACGACGCGGACGCCGCCGAGAAGTTCGGCCTGGAGCACTCGAAGTACGAGGGTCCGACCGGCATCGTCGGCGTGTTCCAGGACGCGTGCGTGCAGGCGGGCATCCCGGCGATCTCCTTCTGGGCCGCCGTGCCGCACTACGTCTCGCAGCCGCCGTCGCCCAAGGCCACCCTGGCCCTGCTGCACCGCGTGGAGGAGGTCCTCGACATCGAGGTCCCGCTCGGCGCGCTGCCGGAGCAGGCGGAGGAGTGGGAGCGCACGGTCAGCGAGATGGCCGACGAGGACGAGGACGTGCGCAACTACGTGCGCGCGCTGGAGGAGCGCGGCGACGCGGCCATGCAGATCACCGAGGCCTCCGGGGACGACATCGCCGCGGAGTTCGAGCGGTACCTGCGCCGCCGCGGCCGCGGTCCTGGCTGGCCGTCGGCAGGCCCGCGCCAATAAAAGTTAGCTCAGGCAACCATCGCCGCCGCTCCCCCACTAGGGTGAGCGGCGGAGGTGTCCGTGGGCCGCTTGGCACGCGCCGGCTTGTACGCCGGCGCCTTGATTGGGCCGTTCGGCGGCGCCGTGACGACGTCGATCCTGCCCGAGATCGGCGACAGCTTCGGCCGATCGCCGGGTGAGGCGGCGTCGACGCTGACGTCCTACCTGGTGCCGTTCGCCGTGCTGATGCTGGTGTCCGGCACGTTCGCGCAACGCTGGGGTCCACAACGGACGGTCCGGATCGCTTACGTGGCCTACGCCGTCACGTCCCTGCTGGCCGCGGGCGCGTGGACGTTCGAGGTGCTGCTGGCGTCGCGGGCGTTGCAGGGCGCGGCGAACTCGTTCACCACGCCGGTGCTGCTCGCGGTGATCGCCGCGTCGACGCCGAAGGAGAAGCTCGGGCGCGCGCTCGGGCTGTTCGGGTCGATGCAGGCGGCCGGGCAGACCTCCGCGCCGCTCGTCGGCGGGCTCACCGCCGAGGTCGACTGGCGGCTGGCATTCGTGGTGATCGCCGTGGTGGCCGTCGGGCTGGCGGTGCTGGGCGTGCCGGAGACCGAGGCCGAACCCGAGCGGGACGCGAGCCTGCGCAGCGCGTTCGTGCCGAGCACGATCAGGCCCGCCCTCATCGCGTTCGTCGGCTGGGGCTGCCTGGGCGGGCTGTCGTTCCTCGTGGCGTTCCGGCTCGACGACGTGTTCGGGCTCGGCGCCGGCGAACGCGGGCTGCTGCTCACCGGGTTCGGCATCGTCGGGTTCCTGACCGCGCGGCACATCGGCAAGGCCATCGACCGGTTCGGTGCCACCACGATGGTCGTCGTCGGCTCGACGGTCGGTGGCGCGCTGATCGCCGCGGCGGGCACCTCGCCGTTCGCGGCGATGGTCGTCATCGCGTGGGCGCTGACCGGTGCGGCGGCGCAGGGCGTGTTGGTCAGCATCAACGCGTTGGTGTTGCAGAGCGAGAACGCCAACAGGGGTGGCAGCGTCAGCGTCGTGCAGTCGCTGCGCTTCATGGGCGCCGCCTCGGCCCCGTTGGCGTTCGTCCCGCTCTACCAGTCGCACCCGCTGCTCGGGTTCCTCGTCCCGGCGGCGCTGCTCGTCCTCGTGCCGGCCGTCGTCACGTGGTCAGGTCGCGGCGCCGGAACCCGGCGAAGCCCGCAACCAGGAGCACCACCGCCACCGCGGTGAGCCACGCCAGCGGTCCGAAGGTGACGTCCGGGTACTTCGGGACGTGACTGAACGGCGACACGTCGATCACCCACCGGTCGAGCCGCAGCGCCGGGCCGAGCAGCGTGATCACCAGCGACGCCGACACCACCGCCCAGCTCACACCCGTGAACTGCGGGAACACCCCGAACAACAGCAGCGCCACGCCCGCGACCACCCACGCGGCCGGGAGCTGGACCAGTGCCGCGCCGAGCAACTTCGGCAGCTCACCGCCGACGTCGCCGATCTGCAGGCCGTACACCAGGCCCAGCCCGAGTCCCGCGAACGCCAGCACGACCGCGCCCCCGACCAGGGCGAACACCGCGTGCGACGCCGCCCAGCCCCAGCGCGAGACCGGGGTCGCGAGCAGCGGCTCGGCGCGGAACGAGGTCTCCTCCGACCGCAGCCGCAGGACCGCCTGGACGAGGTAGATCGCCGAGATCAGCCCGAGCAGCTGGGTGACGGTCCCGAAGAACGCGTCCACCATCGCGTCGGCTCCGCCGATCTGCTGCACGATCTGGCCGAGCGTCGGGTTGTCCTGCACCATCTGCCCGACCGCCTGCGCCACGCTGCCGTAGATCACGCCGACCACGAACAGCGCGACCGACCAGCCGATCAGCGAGCCCTTCTGCAGCCGCCACGCGAGTCCGAGCGGTGTGCCGATCGTGCCCTCCGGCCGGCCGAGCCTGGTCGCGAACAGACCGAGCCCGACGTCGCGGCGCGTGACGACGTACGCCGAGACGCCGACCAGCGCCGCGAACGCCGCCAGCGCGATGCCGAGCACCCAGAACCTGTTGTCCCCGAACGACCGCACCTGCTCGGTCCAGCCGATCGGCGAGAGCCAGGTGAGCCACTGCGGACCGGACTCCCCCGCCGCGTCGCCCGCCGCGCGGAACAGGTAGGTCAGGCCGAGGAACCCGCCCGCGAGCGCGTTGGACACGCGGGAGTTCTCCGACAGCTGCGCGGTGAACGCGCTGACGCCGGTGAACACGAGTCCGACGCTCGCGGTGGAGAGGCCGAACGCGAACGAGCCCGCCGCGTCCAGGTCCTTGCCGATCAGCACCACCGCCTGGAGCACGCCGATCAGCAGGCTCGTGCCGCCCGCGACGACCACCGCGGCGGCCAGCGGCGCGTGCCGGCCGACGACCGCCGCGCTGATGAGCTCGGTGCGGCCGGCTTCCTCCTCGGCACGCGTGTGCCGGGTGACGACCAGCAAGGCCATGATCGCGATGAACAGGCCGGAGAACACTCCCCAGCGCCACACGACCAGGCCGCCCAGCGACGACCAGTCGTGCAGCGGTCCGAGCATCGCGAGGAACGCGGAGTTGGCGTTCGCGGTGACGCCGAGCTGGGCCCGCGACTGCGCCGACCCGTACAGCTCCTCCAGCGCGGTCGTCGTGGAGTAGGTGACGCCGACCAGGAACAACACCCAGACCGGCAGCAGGACCCGGTCCCGGCGCAGCGCCAGCCGGACCAGCGGGAGCGTGCCGATCATTTCGCGTCCTCGTAGTGGCGCAGGAACAGCTCCTCCAGCGTGGGGGGCTGCGAGGTCAGCGTGCGCACGCCGGACGAGACCAGCTGCTTCAGCACGGGGTCGAGCTTGTCCGAGTCGACCTCGAACTTGACCCGGTTGCCCTCGGCGACCAGGTCGTGGACGCCGTCGAGCGACGCGAGCCCGTTCGGCGGGGCGGCCAGCTCGGCGGAGATCGACGTGCGGGTCAGGTGCCGCAGGTCGGCGAGCGTGCCGGTCTCGACGATGTGGCCGTTGCGGATGATGCTGACCCGGTCGCACAGTGCTTCGACCTCGGCGAGGATGTGGCTCGACAGCAGCACTGTGCGGCCGCGCTCGCGTTCGTCGTTGACGCAGGACTGGAAGACGGCCTCCATCAGCGGGTCGAGGCCCGAGGTCGGTTCGTCGAGGATGAGCAGCTCGACGTCGCTCGACAGGGCGGCGACCAGCGCCACCTTCTGCCGGTTGCCCTTGGAGTAGGTGCGGCCCTTCTTGCGGGGATCGAGCTCGAAGCGCTCCAGGAGCTCGGCGCGGCGGCTCCTGTCGAGGCCGCCGCGGAGCCGTCCGAGCAGGTCGATGACCTCGCCGCCGGTCAGGTTGGGCCAGAGGTTGACGTCGCCGGGGACGTAGGCGAGGCGGCGGTGCAGCGCCGCCGTGTCCTTCCACGGGTCGCCGCCGAGCAGCCGCGCGGTGCCGGAGTCGGCACGCAGCAGGCCGAGGAGGATCCGGATCGTCGTCGACTTGCCGGCGCCGTTCGGGCCGAGGAAGCCGTGCACCTCACCGGTTCGGACGTCCAGGTTCAGGTCGTCCAGCGCACGCGTCGGGCCGAAGGTCTTGACCAGGCCCGACACGGATATCGCAGATGTCATGGCCGGTAAGCTACACTCGTTTCACAACTTCGTGAAGCTCGTAAATTTTGCCCGATCGGCTGACGAAAGGGGATGATGCCGCCGTGACGAGAGCTACGGAGCGTGACACGCAGGCGGTGAGCCAGTTCGTCGAACGGTTCGGCGGGATCCTGGCGGACGTCGGCGTGCCCCGCATGCCGGCTCGCATCCTCGCGGCGCTGCTGACGACGGACTCGGGACGGCTCACCGCAGCCGAGATCGCCGACCTGCTGCAGATCAGTCCGGCGGCGGTGTCGGGCGCGGTGCGCTACCTGACCACGGTCCAGATCGTCAGCCGCGAACGTGAGCCGGGATCGCGCCGCGACGTGTTCCGCATGCGCGACAACGTCTGGTACGAGACGACGTTCCGCAAGGACCAGATGCTGGTCCTGATCGACGAGGTGCTCAGCGAGGGCGTCGACTCGCTCGGCGCGGACACCGAGGCGGGGGCGCGGCTGGACGAGACGCGCGAGTTCTTCCGGTTCATGCACGCCGAGATGGGCACGTTGCTGGACCGGTGGCGCGGGCACCGCGAGAAGTGGCTCGAGGAACGGTCTTCGTGAACGACGGCGAGGGGGAGCTTCCGGCGGAAGCACCCCCTCGCCGTTCGGCGCGTCAGCCCGTGGTGAGCGTCAGGCCGTAGGCGTCGAGGATCTCGTTGACCGGCTGGAAGTAGGTCGTGCCGCCGCTGGTGCAGTCGCCGGAGCCACCCGAGGTGACACCCTGCGCCTCCGTGCCGCTGACCCACGAGCCACCCGAGTCACCGGGCTCCGCGCACACGTCGGTGCGCGTGAGGCCGCTGACCGAGCCCTCCTGGTAGTTCACCGTCTGGCTCTTGGCCTGGACCTCGCCGCAGTGCCAGCCCGTGGTCGAGCCGGAACGGCAGATCGAGGCACCGACGGCCGCCTCGGCGTGACCCGACACGACGACGTCGCTGCCGCCGTAGTGGTTCACGTTCGGCGTCGGCGTCCAGGACGAGTTCGCGCGGACGAACGAGTAGTCGTTGCCCGGGAAGGACGACTGCTCGAACTCGCCCAGCGCGGACCGGTCGGCTCCGGCGACGGTGTCACCGGGTGAACCGCAGTGACCAGCGGAGACGAACCCGCCGTCGACCGCGAAGCCGACGGAGCACCGTCCGGCGTTGTTGATGTAGTAGGCGTCGCCGCCGCGGATGTCCTTGAGCAGGCGCGGGGTCTCGTCGGTCTCGACGACCTTCGCGACCGCGCCGGCCTTGTCCACCAGCGACTTCGCGGCGGCCGACTGACCGCGCTTGACGGTGATCGTGACCGCGTTCGCCTTGGTGTCGACGAACCAGCCGGTGACCTCGGCGGGAGCCTGCGACGCGTCGAGCCTGGCCTTGGCCGCGTCGAGGTCGCTCGCCTTGTGCGCGACCGTGCGGGGCTCGGCGCCGAGCTGGCGGAGCCTCTCGGTCTTGGCGGTGTCGGTCACGCCGACGACGAGCTTGCCGGTCGACGCGTCGAACCACGCGCCGCCGTAGCTGTCACCGGCGAAACCCTCCGCCACTCGCTGCAGGACCGTGGCCGCGCTCTCCTGACGCAGCCGCTCCGCCGCCTGCCGGGCGTCCAGTCCGAGGTCGCGCTGCATCGCGGCGAGCAGGTCGGCGGACGGGTGCGGTGCGGCGACGGCGACAGGGGAAACCGTCGTCGCGAGTGCACCCGTCAGCACGGCCACAGCCGCGACAGCCATGCGCTTCATAGGCAGTTCTCCTTGTTCTTCGGTTTCGTGCAGGGCCGGTGTAACGCCGGACCGGGCAACCGCGATGAGGAGATCAGCTGTGCTGCAACACAGCTCGCACGACACCGGATGACTGGCGTCCCCAGGCGGTCGAACTGCCCGATCAGTTCGTTCCTCCGTTTGGGCGACGCTATGTCGTGCTGCCTACCGGTCGGTAGGGCCGATCGAGGGTGGATCTCTCGGCGTGAAAGTTGATATAGGGCGTGGAAATGCGTCCGCTCGGTCTATTTCGTGACACAGAGCGACCAATCGGACTTTCACGAAACATCAAATCTGTCAAGAGTTCGCATCCGACGGCGTATCCCTCTGACCTGCGACGCAGGTCTACCGTGCTGGTCACCCTGTTCCCTGCACGAGGGAGAACCCTGCAATGCGAAGAGTCTTGGGTATGGGACTCACCGCCGCGGCCGCCGTGTGTCTGGCCGTCGCCGTGGTGCCCGCCGCGTCAGCTCAAGAAAACGTGGGGACGATTCTCGGCGCCGACCGCGCCGACGTCGTGAAGGACAGCTACATCGTCTCGCTGAAGGCCGACACGGCGTCGAGGGCCGCCGCGCCGGGCCTGGCGAGCAAGTACGGCGGCCAGGTCGGCCAGGTCTGGCAGCACGCGCTCAACGGTTTCTCGGTGAAGATGTCGGCGCAGCAGGCCGCCCGGCTCGCCGCGGACCCGAAGGTCGCGTTCGTCCAGCAGGACGCGCAGATCCGCATGTTCGACGTGCAGCAGAACCCGCCGTCCTGGGGCCTGGACCGCGTCGACCAGCGCGACCTGCCGCTGAGCAGCAGCTACCAGTACGACACGACGGCGTCGAACGTGACGGCGTACATCATCGACACCGGTGTCCGCACCACCCACTCCACGTTCGGCGGCCGCGCCTCGTGGGGCACCAACACCTCCGGTGACGGCAACAACACCGACTGCAACGGCCACGGCACGCACGTCGCCGGCACCATCGCGGGCGCGGAGTACGGCCTCGCGAAGGCCGCCAAGGTCGTCGCCGTCAAGGTCCTGAACTGCTCGGGCTCCGGCACCACCGCCGGCGTCGTCGGCGGCATCGACTGGGTGACGGCGAACGCCGTGAAGCCCGCCGTCGCCAACATGTCGCTCGGCGGCGGCGCGGACTCCACCCTCGACGCGGCCGTGCGTCGTTCGATCGCCTCCGGCGTGACCTACGCGATCGCGTCCGGCAACTCGAACACCGACGCCTGCAGCACCTCGCCCGCACGCGTCACCGAGGCGATCACCGTCAACGCGTCGACGAACACCGACGCGCGCGCCTCGTTCTCGAACTACGGCTCCTGCACGGACATCTACGCGCCGGGCCAGAACATCGTGTCGTCGTGGAACACCAACGACACCGCGACGAACAACATCTCCGGCACCTCGATGGCCACCCCGCACGTCGCGGGCGCGGCGGCCCTGTGGCTCGCCACGCACCCGACCGACTCCCCCGCAGCCGTCTGGTCGGGCCTGGACGCGGCCTCGACCCCCAACAAGATCACCAACGTCGGCGCCAACACCCCGAACAAGCTGCTTTACACGCTGTGGGGCGGCGGCCAGCCCGGCACCCCGTCGGTGACGAACCCCGGCACGCAGACCTCCACGGTCGGCACGCCGGCGTCGCTGCAGCTCTCGGCTTCGGGCGGCACCGCGCCGTACACCTGGTCCGTCACCGGCCTCCCGGCCGGCCTGTCGGCCTCGTCCTCCGGCGCGATCTCCGGCACCCCGACCACCGCGGGCACCTCCTCGGTGACCGCGACGGCGACCGACGCCGCGGGCAAGACCGCCTCGACGACCTTCTCGTGGGTCGTGAACCCGGTCGGCGGCAACTGCGACGCCAAGACCAACTCCACCCCGGCGTCCATCCCGGACCTGGGCACCGTGACGAGCACGATCGTCGTCTCCGGCTGCGCGGGCAACGCGTCGGCCGCCACGTCGATCAAGGTCGCCATCACCCACACCTACAAGGGTGACCTCGTGGTCGACCTGGTCGCACCGGACGGTTCGGTCTACAACCTGCACAACCGCACCGGCGGCTCGGCCGACAACATCAACGAGACCTACACCAAGGACCTCTCCTCGGAGGCCGCGAACGGCACCTGGACGCTGCGCGTGCGTGACGCGGCGTTCCTCGACACCGGCACGCTGAACAGCTGGACGCTCGACGTCTGATCGCCGCTCCGCTGAACGAACCGCCCCCGGTGCTTCCGCCCCGGGGGCGGTTCCACGTCCGGGCCCTGAACCGCGTGGCGGTGTGGGGCACCGCCCTGGCGCCCCACACCGAACGAGCTAGAGCTCCACGCCCAGAAGCGCGTCCACCGCCGTGCGAACCTGCGAAGGGCCGTGCTTGTCCGCCCCGCCACCCGCCAGCGCCTCGTCGGCCCAAGCGTCGACCGCGGCCAGCGCACGCGGGGTGTCCAGGTCGTTCCCGAGGTGGTCGCGCAGCCGGGTGACGGTGTCCACAGCGGACGGTCCGGAGTCGAGCGACGCCGCGCGGCGCCACTTGTCCAGCCGGGTCAGCGCCTCGTCCAGCAGGGCGTCCGACCAGGGGCGGTCGGAGCGGTAGTGGCCCGCCAGCAGGGCCAGGCGGATGGCGTTCGGGTCCACCTTCTCCGCGCGCAGCTTCGAGACGAAGACCAGGTTGCCGCGCGACTTCGACATCTTCTCGCCGTCGAGGCCGATCATGCCCGCGTGCACGTAGTGGCGGGCGAACGGGTGCTCGCCGGTCTGGGCCTCGGCGTGCGCGGCCGAGTACTCGTGGTGCGGGTAGATCAGGTCGGAGCCGCCGCCCTGGACGTCGAAGCCCATGCCGAGGCGGTTGTGGGCGATGGCGCTGCACTCGATGTGCCAGCCGGGGCGGCCCTCACCCAGCTCCGACGGCCAGGAGGGCTCGCCGGGGCGCTTCACCCGCCACAGCAGCGCGTCGAGCGGGTGGCGCTTGCCGGGGCGGTCGGGGTCGCCGCCGCGTTCGGCGAACAGCCGCAGCATCTCCTCGGACGAGTAGTTCGACTCGTAGCCGAACCGGCCCGTGGCGTCGTGCGAGAAGTAGACGTCCGGGTACTCGTCGTCGTCCACCCGGTAGGCGTGGCCGTCGGCGAGGAGCTTCGCGACCACCTCGACGATCTCGGGGATGGCCTCGACGATGCCCACGTAGTCCTGCGGCGGCAGGACGCGCAGCGCCTCCATGTCCTCGCGGAACAGGGCGGTCTCGCGCATGGCGAGCACGACCCAGTCGTCCTTGTCGCGCAGCGCGCGTTCCAGGAGCGGGTCGTCCACGTCGGTGACGTTCTGGACGTAGTGCACGTTGTGCCCGTTGTCGAGCCACACGCGGTGCACGAGGTCGAACGCCAGGTAGGTGGCGGCGTGGCCGAGGTGCGTCGCGTCGTACGGCGTGATGCCGCAGACGTACAACCTGGCGGTGTCTCCTGGAGCCGTGGGGCGAACCTCGCCCGTAGCCGTGTCGAACAGCCGCAGCGGGCGGGGGTCCCCCGGAACCCGCGGCACAGGAATCGATGACCAGGTCTGCATGCTTCCGACACTAACGCGTGCCGCCGGATGGAGTGCGTTTTCCGGCTGTTGGGACGACCACGCCGGACACGTCGAGACAGAAAGATCGGACATTCGTTGACGACGTTGTCAACGCGCCCCTAGCTTCCGAAGGCATGCTTCGTGTCGTCGTAGCCACGGTGGTAGCGCTCTCACTCTCTCCCGCAACCGCACACGCCGAACCCCTGGATGCGTTGGCGTATCTGGAGAACCCCAGAATGACCGGCGAGAACCAGGAACCTCCCCACCCCGACCTCAGGCCGGAGAAGCGCCTCAGCCTGAACGGCGACTGGCGGATCCGGATGTTCGACAAGCCGGAGGACGTCAGGGACACCACGGACGGGTGGCGCACGGTCAAGGTCCCCCACACGTGGCAGACCGACTTCCTCGACCACCCGGTGTTCCGCAACATCCCCACCGAGATGTACCCGGACAACCCTCCGGCGATCCCGCGCGACGTCAACCCCACCGGCGTCTACGAGAAGACGTTCGACCTGCCGCGGGACTGGGACCGCACGCTGGTCCGCTTCGAGGGCGTGACCAGCGGTTACCTCGTCTGGGTGAACGGCACGTACGTCGGCTACGACCAGGGCGGCTACACGCCGGCCGAGTTCGACATCACGAGCAAGCTCAGGCCCGGCCGCAACACGCTGAAGCTCCAGGTCCACCGCTGGTCGGCGGGCTCGCACCTGGAGGACTACGACCAGTGGCGGTTCTCCGGCATCTTCCGCGAGGTCTGGCTCTACTCGACGCCGAAGACGTACCTCCAGGACGTCACCATCAAGACCGACCTGGACGCCGAGTACCGCGACGCCACGATCACCACCGACGTGCGGATCGGCGGCCCTCAGGAGGGCCATACCGTCCGGACCAGGCTCTTCGACCCGCAGGGCCGTGAGGTCCCGATCGAGGACGGCAAGGTCGCGAACCCGCTGAAGTGGACCGACGAGACGCCGAACGTCTACGAGCTCAAGATCGAGCTGCTCAGGAACGGCCGCGTCGTCCAGACCGGCAGGCAGCCCGTCGGCTTCCGCGAGATCGAGGTCGTCGACAGGCAGCTCAAGATCAACGGCAGGCGCGTCCTGTTCCGCGGTGTCAACCGGGCCGAGACGTCTGACCACGGCAGCCGCTACGTCACCCGCGCCGACCAGGAGAAAGACGTCGAGCTGATGAAGCGGTTCAACATCAACTCCGTGCGCACGTCGCACTACCCGAGCGACCCGTACTTCTACGAGCTCGCCGACCGCACCGGCTTGATGATCGACGACGAGGTCGACATCGAGACCCACCACCACGACGGCTGCCCCACCAACTGCCTGGCCGAACGCCCCGAGTGGCAGGACGCGTTCCAGG
This sequence comes from Lentzea sp., assembly GCF_036380075.1. NCBI lineage: Bacteria > Bacillati > Actinomycetota > Actinomycetes > Pseudonocardiales > Pseudonocardiaceae > Lentzea > Lentzea sp. The sequence goes on from NZ_DASVFL010000179.1 coordinate 24,056, forward strand.
ACCGCTTCGTCGCCATGGTGCAGCGCGACAAGAACCACCCCAGCGTGATCATGTGGGACACCGGCAACGAGGCCGGCCTCGGCAAGGCGCACTACACGATGGCCGAGTACGCCCGCGCCCACGACACCCGCCCGCTCTACCACCAGCCGAACGTGCCGGACGGGGACGCGCCCTTCGCCGACGTCGCCGGCCCGCGCTACCCCTCGCCCGCGAGCCTGGAGGCCAAGGCGAAGACCACCACCAAGCCGATCATCATGGGCGAGTACGCGCACGCCATGGGCAACAGCCTCGGCAACTTCCAGGAGTTCTGGGACGTCGTGCGCGCCTACCCGCAGGTGCAGGGCGGCTTCATCTGGGACTGGGCCGAGCAGAACATCGCCCTGCCCCTCTACACGACTCCCGACGACGCGAACGGCATCCTCTCCTACCTGTCCGGCAAACCGTCCCAGGTGGACGGACCGCACGGGAAGGCGTTGCGGTTCAGCGGACTCGACGACTTCGTCGAGGTCTACCGCGACCGCAAGCTCGACGAGGTCACCGACGGCCTCACCCTCGACGCGTGGGTCAAGCCCGACACCTGGACCGGTGACTTCACGGTCGTCGCGAAGGGCGACCACCAGTACGCGCTGAAGATGGCCGACGCCACGACGCTGGAGTTCTTCATCCACAGCGGCACCTGGCGAGCCGTCCGCGCGACGGTCCCGGCGGACTTCCACGGCAACTGGCACCGCGTCACCGGCACGTTCGACGGCACGAAGCTGCGCCTGCTGATCGACGGGGAAGTGGTCGCCACCACCGACTTCACCGGCACGATCGACTGGTCGCACTGGCCGGTCAACATCGGCCGCAACTCCGAGACCATGCAGGAGAACGTCGGCACCCGCATGGCGCACGGCACGGTCGACCAGGTCCGGATCTACCACCGCGCCCTGACCGAGGCGGAGCTCGCGCAGGACCCGAAGTCCACCGCCGTGCTGGCGCTCGACTTCGAGAAGCTGGAGGACAAGGGCCGCAAGCAGTTCTACGGCGCCGGAACCGGCGGCGTCGACGGACTGGTGTGGTCGGACCGCAGGCCGCAGCCGGAGACCACCGAGCTGATGGCGGTCCACTCCCCCATCCGCTTCTCCTTCGCCGACAACAAGCTCACGATCGTCAGCGAACGGCAGTTCACCGGCACCGACGACCTGGAACTGCGCTGGGAGGTCCAGGACAACGGCCGCACGGTCGCCCGGCACCGCGGCGGGCTCCAGCCGGGCACGATCGCGTTGCCGGACTTCAGCGCCCCGACCGAGCGCTTCCTGACCGTCCGCGCGACCGACCGCAAGGGCAACGACGTCGGCATCGGCCAGTTCCCGCTGGGCGGCACGCAGGTCACCGGCCTGCACACCGCCGGGTCCCCCGGCAAGCTCACCACGACCGAGACCGGCACCGAGGTCGTCGTCTCCGGCAGGGACTTCCGGTACGTCGTCAGCAAGTCCTCCGGCACGCTCACGTCGATGCGGGTCCGCGGCACCGAGCTGCTCAGGACCGGGCCGGAGCTCGACGCCTGGCGCGCGCCGCTGTCCAACGAGTCCCAGAGCGAGGACACCTCCTGGTACCGCACCGGCCTCGACCGGCTCAGGACCACGCCGTCGAGCGTCACGGTCGCGCAGTCGGGCGCGGACGCGGTCATCACGGCCAGGTCGACGGCCCAGGCCGTGCCGAACGCGTCGTTCGGCCAGACCTTCACCTACCGGATCACCGGGGACGGCGAGGTCCACGTCGGCCACCGGGTCGCGGCCCGGGACCGCATGCGCGACCTGAGCTACCTGCCCGGCATCGGTTTCACCCTCAAGGTGCCGCAGGACTACAAGAAGTTCACCTGGTACGGCCGCGGTCCCGGGGAGAACTACGACGACCGCTTGGCCGGCAACCCGGTCGGCGTCTACCAGTCCACCGTGGACAAGGAGTTCAACGACTACTACAAGCCGCAGGACTACGGCAACCACGCGGACACGCGCTGGGCGACGCTGTCCGACGGCCGCGCGGGCCTGCTCGTCGCGGGTGACCTCGACGTGCGGGTGTCGCAGTACGACGACCTGGACCGGGCCGCGTACCCGTTCGCGCTCCGGAAGAACGACGGCTGGACGACCCTGCACGCCGCACACCGCGTGACGGGCGTCAGCGAGACGTTCCACGAGCCGTTGCCGCAGTACCAGGTGGAAGCGGGCAACGAGTACGCGTACTCCGTGCTGCTGCGCCCGCTCACGCCCGTGGAGGCGGCCACGGGCAAGCTCGGCAACCGGGTGGACTGCGCGCCCACCGCCGAGCTGCGGGCCGCCGACACCGCGCTGGAACCGGGCGAGCAGGTCGAGGCAGACCTCGTGGTCACCCAGCCCTGCCCCGGCACGACGACGGCGAGGCTGACCGCACCGGACGGCTGGTCGGTGTCCCCTGCGACCGCCGACCTCTCCAGCGGCTCGGCGAAGGTGACGGTCCAGCGCGACGGCGGCACGACCGGCACCCGTCCGGTGTTCGCCGAGATCACCTCCGGCAAGGGCGTCACGACGCTGACCGAGGACTTCACCGCGACTCCGCGTGCGCCACAGGGTGAAGCCCAGGTCTCCGCGCTGGAGTTCCTCAACGAGCGCAACGGGTGGGGTCCGATCGAACGCGACCGCAGCAACGGCGAGGAGCAGGCTGGCGACGGCGTCCCTCTGAGCATCCGCGGCGCCAAGTTCGACAGGGGTGTCGGCGTGCACCCCGACTCGGAGTTCCAGGTCTACACGGGCGGGAAGTGCTCCACGCTGACCGCGACCCTCGGTGTGGACGACGAGACGAACGGCGAGGGCACGGTCCGGTTCGAGGTGCTGAAGGACGGACAGTCCGTGTACCGAAGCCCTGTGCTGTCAGGGCAAAGCGCGGCTGTACCGATCACGGTCGACACGGGTGGAGCAACCGTGGTGACGTTCCGGGCCACGGACGGAGGTGACGGCAACGCCCACGACCACGCCGACTGGGCGAACCCCGTTCTCACCTGCGCGTAGAGGCGTACCGTCGGAGATCAAGGGCATTCGCCGGTCGGAAGGCGGGGTCTCATGGTCTACTTCGAAGTCCTCGGCGGGCTCGTCGCGCTCGGAGGCCTCGGTCTCGCGATGAGCGCGCGGGTCATCAAGCAGTTCGAACAGGGACTGGTGTTCCGGTTCGGCAAGCTTCGGCAGGGCGTGCGCGGGCCGGGGCTGACGATGCTCATCCCGGGGGTCGACCAGCTGCGGAAGGTCAACCTCCAGATCGTCACCCTGCCCGTGCCGGCCCAGGACGGCATCACGCGCGACAACGTCACCGTGCGGGTCGACGCCGTCGTCTACTTCAAGGTGCAGGACCCGGCGAAGGCCGTGATCAACGTCGAGGACTACCGGTTCGCGATGCTCCAGGTGGCGCAGACGTCGCTGCGGTCGATCATCGGCAAGAGCGAGCTCGACGACCTGCTGTCCAACCGCGAGCGCCTCAACCAGGGCCTGGAGCTGATGATCGACACGCCCGCGCTCGAGTGGGGCATCGACATCGACCGGGTCGAGATCAAGGACGTGGCGCTGCCGGAGAGCATGAAGCGCTCGATGTCCCGGCAGGCGGAGGCCGAACGCGAACGCCGCGCGCGCATCATCACCGCGGACGGCGAACTGCAGGCGTCGAAGAAGCTCTCCGAGGCCGCCGGGACGATGGAGGAGACGCCCGGCGCGCTCCAGCTGCGGCTCCTGCAGACCATCGTGGAGGTGGCGGCGGAGAAGAACTCGACGCTGGTGCTGCCGTTCCCCGTGGAGCTGCTGAGGTTCCTGGAGAAGAACACGAACGTCGAACTGCCCCCTCAACCGAAGGGCGGCGACTCGACGGACTCGTCCATGTGAGTTAACCGGCGTAACACCCCCTGGCGCGCAGCGACGTCCGTGCAGGGGGTTGCAGGACATGCGGGACGGGGTCAGGGGCAAGTTCGTCGGCATCGGCGTCGGCTCGTACGAGCTGGTGCAGCCGCTGCAGCACGCCGTGAGCGACGTGCGGGAGCTGCGCGCCCTGCTGAAGGGCTACGAGGGCGAGCCGTTGGCCGACCCGACCGAGGCCGAGGTCCGCGAGCACATGAAGGCGTTGCGCCGGCAGCCGCAGGACGGCGGCGCGCTGGTGGCGTTGTGGAGCGGCCACGCCATCCCCGTCGCGGGCAACCTCCGGCTCCTCGCCAGGGACAACGCCGGAGACGTCGACGGGATCATGCTGCACGAGTTCGCGCTGTGGTGTGCCGCGTCGGGCGCGCACCAGGTGCTGATCGTCGTCGACGCCTGCTACTCCGGCGCCCAGCTCGACGAGGCCGTGCGGACGGTCGCGGCCGTCCAGGAGGAGCTGCTGGCCGGCCAAGTGCACTGGGCGGGTGTGCTGGTGTCGTGTTCGAGCGTCGAGACGGCCCGTGACGGGTTGTTCGGCGGTCAGCTGCGCAAGCTGCTGCGTGCCGGCCCTACGGCCGTGGAGGACGCACGGCGGTGGAGCGACCGCACGGCGTTGGTCGACGGCGGTGCGGTCGGCACGGCGTTGCTGAACGCGTGGGACAGCGACGTCCAACGGCCGCGGTTCATGCAGTACGGCTCCGCACAGCCGATGCTGCCCAATCCGCTCTATGCCGCGAACACGGTCGTGAAGCACCTCCTGCTCGCCGCGCGCGGTGGTGACTCTGCGGACAACCGGTCGTGGTTCACCGGTCGTACCGCCCAGGTCGACGAGGTCGTGCGCTGGGTGAGGTCCGGCACCGCCGGTCTCCGCGTCATCACGGGGTCGCCCGGCACCGGCAAGTCGGCGGTCGTCGGCCGGGTCGTGAGCCTGTCGAACGCCGCGGAACGGGACCTGCTGCTGACCGCCGGGCCGTCGTTCCGGCACGCCGACCCCGGTCCCGGTTCGGTCGACGCCGCCGTGCACGCCCGCGCGATGGACGCCGACCGGGTGGCCGACCTGCTCAGCCGCCAGCTCGTCGGCGCGGGCCTGATCGCCCCGCCGGACGGACCTCGGCGCGGTGCCGCCGAGCTGGTCGGCGTGGTCAGCGCCTTGGAGACGCCTCCGGTGCTGGTGGTCGACGGCCTGGACGAGGCGCGCGGGGAGTCGTTCTCGATCGCCACCTCGCTGCTGACCAAGCTCGCCGACCACGCCGTCGTGATCGTCTCGACGCGCCAGGCCCACCGGGTCGCGGGCGGGGCGCCGCTGCTGACCGAGCTGGCGCCGGTCGAGGTGCTCGACCTCGACGACGCCGACGACGAGGCGGACGTCCGCGACTACGTGCTGGCGCGGCTGGGCCCCGAGGTGCCGCAGTCCACTGTGGACGAGCTGGCGGCGCTGCCGTTCCTGACCGCGTGGATGATCACCGACCAGCTGCTGGCCGATAGTGGCGCCGACCTCAAGCTGTCACTCGACGCGGCGTTCGACCGTGAACTGGCGAAGGTGCCGTCCGCCCGTGCGTTGCTGACGGCGTTGACGTGGAGCTACGGCGCTGGCTTCCCGGAGGAGGAGTGGCGGGCCGTCGCCGAAGCGTTGTCGGGCGAGAAGTTCAGCCGTGAGGACGTCACGGCCGTGCTCACCGAACTGGGCCGTCACATCGTGCAGGACGGTGAGGAGGGCACGGCGGTCTTCAAGCTCACGCACCAGACGTTCGCGGACCACCTCCGCCCGCAGTTCGCCCCGAGCCGCGACGCGGTGTTCGCGCCGGGCGCGGAGACGGTGGCGTGCGCGCTGATCGAGCTGTACCGGCAGCGGATGGAGGCGGGCGTGCCGCCGGACGTGCCGGGCTACCTGTGGAAGTACGCGTGGCGGCACTGCGGGCACGCCGGCACCCGCGCGTTGGACGGTCTGCGGGCGCTCGCGGGGATGAACCCGATGTTGTTGCCGGACATCGCTCTCGCGGCGACGACGGCGGCGAACGAGCTGATGCACTGGGGTCGCGGCGACGAGGCCGTCGCGCCGCTCGAAGAGGCCGCCGAGCACTTCCGGACGCTCGTGCCGACCCTGCGGATGTACCTGGCGGACCTCGCTTTCGTGCTGAACAAGCTGGGGCGGCGGTTCCGCGAGGCCGGGCGGTTGCAGCAGGCCGTGGCGCCCGCCGAAGAGGCGGTGGTGCGCTACCGGGAGCTGGTCGCGTCGACTCCGACGACCGCGGAAAGCCTGACGCACAAACGACTCGCGCAACGTATCGCGAAAACGTCGACGCACGGCGGTGACAACCCCACGTACTCCGCGCACCTCAGTGGCGCGTTGGTAGATCTGAGCGAGACCTACGCCATGTTGGGACGGAGAACGGAGTCGCTGTCGACGGCCCGTGACGCCGTGGCAGCCGTCGACTCCGATGCCCCGCTGGCGCGCGCGATGACGTGCCTTGCCACCCGGTGCAGCGAGACGGGCCGTCGCTACGAGGCGATGCAACGGTCGAAGCAAGCCGTCGAGCTGTACTTCTCTCTCGCCCAGACCAACCCGGTGTTCCTCGCCGACCTCGTGACCGCGCAGGTCGAGCTGAGCCGCGACTACCTCGCGCTGGGCAGGCTGTCCGACGCCGACCGCACCACGCAGCAGGCCGCGGAGATCAGCGGCGCGCTCGGCCGGCACGCCGCGTTCCGCCCGCAGCTCGCCGGCGCGGCGCTGAGCCTGAGCGTCGCCTACAGCCTGGTCGACCGCACCGACGCCGCGCTGGCCACCGCGCGGCAGGCCGCGGACCTCGCCGACGGCCTGCGGGTCCACGCGCAGGCGCTGCACAACCTCATGCGCCGCCAGCGCGACGCCGACAAGGCCCGCGAGGCGCTCGCGACCGGGCTGCGGACCGTCGAGGTGTGCCTGCTGCCGGAGAACACCGACCGGCTGTCCACGCTGGCGGCCGCGTTGCTGACGCTCGACACGGTCTGCGCGGGCCTGGGACAGCCCGAGATCGTCGACGAGACCTGGGACCGGGTCGCCGCGCGGTTCACCGGCCCGCACCTCGCGACGCTGCTGGTGCTGCGCGCGGCGGCGACCAGGGCGGGTGACCCGGCGGCGGCGAGGTGGCTGTGCCAGGCGCTGACGCACGTCGGCCAGTCCCGGCAGGCGATCCACGACGTGCACGACATCGCCCGCCGCCACTACGACTCCGGCCCGTGGCCGTGGGATTCGATCCCCGACTGGCTGACGGTGGACCGTGTGTTGTTGAAGACCGCACGGTCGTGGGTGTTCGCGCGCTCGTACGCCGAAGAGCGCGCGATCCTGCTGCGGCACCCCGAGCTGTTGTCGACGGACGCCGACGTGGCCGTCACCGAGGCGTTGTACGGCACGAGCCTGATCGAGGCGCAGGTCATCCAGTCGCGGCGGACGACCGCGCAGCAGCAGGGTGTCGTGCTCGCGTACCGGCCGTGGCTGCTCGCCAGCCTCGCGGACGAGTTCGTCGACGCCACGCCCGCACGTCGCCGCGAACTGCTCGCCACGCGCCGGGAAGAGCTGCTGGACAAGGAAGTCCTCAAGAACGTGCGCGACAACCGGCCCGTGCAGGCGCTGCTGCTGCTAGCGGACGAGGACTACGACGTGGTCGACCTCGTCCTGGAAGCGCAGGAGGACCCCGGACGCGTAGTCGAGGTCCTGCGCGGCCTGGCGGGTTCCGCCTCACCGCAAGCGCTCACCCAAGCCGTCACGGCGTTGGAGCCACACGCGTTGGCGGCGCTCTACAAGGCGGTCGCGCGCGCTCGGGCCGGAGACACGCGCTTTGCGCTGCCGACGGCCGACCAACGGCTGACGTGGATCCACGAGCTGACCTACCTGGTGCCCGCGGACCTGAAGCTGCTCACCCTAATCCGCACGCTCGCCGAGGAGTCCTGATGAGCGATCTCGTCGTCGTTCTGCCCGGCATCCTGGGCAGCACGTTGCGCGACAAGGACGGCATGGTCTGGGAGGTGTCGGGCCGGGCCGCGTTGCGCGCCGTGCTGTCGCTCGGCCGGAGCCTGCACCGGCTCAAGCTCCCCGCCGGCATCGGCGACGAGCACCCCGGCGACGGCATCGAGCCCGTGGCGTTGATGGCCGATCTGCACGTCATCCCGGGCATCTGGACGCCGTTGAAGGGCTATGACCGGGTGACGCGCCGGATGAACGCCCTCGGCTACAGCGTCGAGAAGGGCAACCTGGTCCTCTTCGCCTACGACTGGCGGCTCTCGAACCGCTACAACGGCGCGCTGCTGGCCCGGCGCGTGGACGAGGCGCTGGACCGGATCGGCCCGGACGCCAAGGTCAGCTTCGTGTGCCACTCGATGGGCGGGCTGGTGGCGCGGTGGTGCATCGAGCAGTGCGGGATGGCCGAGCGCACCGACAAGCTGATCACGATGGGCACGCCGTACCGGGGCGCGGCGGCGGCGTTGGACCAGCTCGTCAACGGCGTGCGGAAGGGCCTCGGACCGTTGGCCGTCGACCTGACGGAGTTCGCGCGGTCGATGCCGTCGCTGCACCAGCTGCTGCCCGAGTACGCGTGCATCGAGTCGCCCGGTGGTCTGCTCAAGACCACCGAGGTGTCGTTGCCCGAGCTCGACACGAAGATGGTCGCGGACGCGATGGCGTTCCACGGCGCGTTGGGCGACACGTTCGCCGACAAGACCTACGCGATCGTCGGCGGTAAGCAGCCCACGGCCACCACCGCGCGCATCGCCGACGGCAAGGCGACCTGCTACCGGACGTACGAGGGCGACGACCTGTACGGGGACTCGACCGTGCCGGCCGTGGGCGCCGCACGGCGGGGGCTCGCGCTGTCGTCGAACACGCTGCACCGGGTGACGGAGCAGCACACGTCGTTGCAGGACAACGCGGCGGTCCTGGACGCGGTGGAGTCGTTCCTGACCGCGAAGCAGATCGTCCCGCGGAACGTCACGGCGACGGAACCGCAGGTCAGCGTGCCCGACCTGGTGCTGGCCGGAGAGACGCTGGAGGTCACCGTCGAGCTGCGCGACACGGCCCCGCGAGCGGTGAAGGTGGCCCTGCTCGACGAGAACGGCAAACAGGTCGAAGCGCGCAGTCCCGCCATTTCCGAGACCATGGTGGTCAAATTCGGTGAAATGACCCCCGGCGCTTACTACGTGCAGGTCAGCGGCATCTCCGTAGGTGCTCCGGTGGTCCCGGTGACCTCGGCGGTGCTCTCCATGGATTGCCCCGAGGTCTGACCGGGAGGACGATTCACCTCTGACACGGAGGAGGCGCGATGACCGCGATCAAGCCCACACCCGTGGTGCCCCATCCGGGGGCGGCGCGCGCACGGCCCAGGGGCTCGTACTTCCTCTCGCTGTTCAAGACGACGGATCCCAAGCAGATCGGGATCATGTACCTGACCACGTCGTTCGCGTTCTTCATGATCGGCGGCGTGATGGCGCTGCTGATGCGCGCCGAGCTGGCGAGGCCGGGGCTGCAGTTCCTGTCGAACGAGCAGTACAACCAGCTGTTCACCATGCACGGCACGATCATGCTGCTGTTGTACGCGACGCCGATCCTGTTCGGGTTCGCGAACTTCATCCTGCCGCTGCAGATCGGCTCGCCGGACGTCGCGTTCCCGCGCCTGAACGCCTTCTCGTACTGGCTGTACCTGTTCGGCGGCATCATCACCGTCGGCGGGTTCGTGACGCCCGGTGGCGCCGCGGACTTCGGCTGGTTCGCCTACACGCCGCTGTCGTCCGCGGTGCACTCGCCCGGTGTCGGCGCAGACATGTGGATCATGGGCCTGGCGATCTCCGGTCTGGGCACGATCCTGGGCGCGGTCAACATGACGACCACCGTGGTGTGCCTGCGCGCGCCGGGCATGACGATGTTCCGGATGCCGATCTTCACCTGGAACATCCTGGTGACGTCCGTGCTGATCCTGCTGGCGTTCCCGATCCTGACCGCGGCGCTGATGGGCCTGGCGGCGGACCGGCACCTCGGGGCGCACGTGTTCGACCCGGCCAACGGCGGCGTGATCCTGTGGCAGCACCTGTTCTGGTTCTTCGGCCATCCCGAGGTGTACATCGTCGCGTTGCCGTTCTTCGGGATCGTGACGGAGATCTTCCCGGTGTTCAGCCGCAAACCGCTGTTCGGCTACAAGGGCCTGGTGTTCGCGACGCTGGCGATCGCGATGCTGTCCGTGGCCGTGTGGGCGCACCACATGTACGCCACCGGCGCGGTGCTGCTGCCGTTCTTCGCGCTGATGACGTTCCTCATCGCCGTGCCGACGGGCATCAAGTTCTTCAACTGGATCGGCACGATGTGGAAGGGCCAGCTGACGTTCGAGTCGCCGATGCTGTTCTCCATCGGCTTCCTCGTCACGTTCCTCTTCGGCGGTCTGACGGGCATCCTGCTGGCCTCGCCGGCACTCGACTTCCACGTGTCCGACACGTACTTCGTGGTGGCGCACTTCCACTACGTGCTGTTCGGCACGATCGTGTTCGCCACCTACGCGGGCCTGTACTTCTGGTTCCCGAAGATGACCGGCCGGATGCTCAACGAGCCCTTGGGCAAGCTGCACTTCTGGACGACGTTCTTCGGGTTCCACGGCACGTTCCTCGTGCAGCACTGGCTGGGCAACGAGGGCATGCCCCGCCGTTACGCCGACTATCTGCCCTCGGACGGGTTCACGTTCCTCAACACGTTCTCGACCATCAGCTCGTTCGTCCTCGGTGCGTCCGTGCTGCCGTTCGTGTGGAACGTCTTCCGCTCCTACCGCTACGGCGAACCGGCCCCGCAGGACGACCCGTGGGGCTACGGCAACTCGCTGGAGTGGGCCACGACGTCGCCCCCGCCGCGGCACAACTTCACGGAGCTGCCGCGGATCCGTTCCGAACGGCCCGCGTTCGAGCTGCACTACCCGCACATGGTCGAGCGGATGCGCGAGGAAGCGCACTTCTCGTTGACGAACCCCGGGAAGCACCGGGTCGGCACGGACGACACCACCGAGAAGGCGCTCGCCTCGACGGACCGGGAGAAGGACTCCTAGCGCCGTCCGGGCAGGAGCCCGCCCTCGACGACGGCCTTGCCCAGCGGCGCGGCCAGCTCGACGAACCGCTCCTTCTCCTGGTCGGACAGGACGTCGTAGGCCGGGGCGGCCATCAGGTCCGTCTCGTCCTCGATGCCCTGCCGCAGCTCGCGGCCCTTCTCGGTGAGCAGCCGGTCCTCGTTCACCAGGCCGCGGTGCCGGAGGTCCTCGACCGTGGCGTCCCACTGCTCCTGCGACCACGCCCGCGTCTTGCGCAGCGCGTCGGCCGGGTAGTCGCCCGTCGCGACGTGCAGCACCAGCGCCTCGATGCCGGTGATGCCGTGCCGCAGCAGCGCCGCGAGGTGGCCGTCGCCGCGGAACTCGCGCAGCAGCGTCTGCGCGTGGAAGAGCTGCAGGAGCGTGTCGTCGGGCCACGGCAGGCTCGCGTGCGCGGCGAACAACGGCCGGCCGTGCAACATCTCCTTGGACCGCTCGGCGGCCCGCCTGGCGAGCTCGGTGATCTCCTTGAGGTCGTCCGGCAGCACCTTGCGCAACGCCTCGTCCGCCGCCTCCAGCCGCAGCGCGATGATGCGCTCGGGGGTGACCTTCTCCCACGCCTGCGGAATGCGCGCCCGCACGATCTCGGGGTTGAAGTTGTAGAACGTCGCGATCACGACCTCGGCCCCGACCGGCCCCAGCGCGGCGGCCCGCGACGCGAAGTACCCGCCGGGCCGGTCCAGCCCGACGCTCGCGTACCGGCTGTCCGCCTCGGGGGCGAAGTAGATCATCCCGTGCACGGGTTCGAGGGAGCGAAACAGAGTCCTGATCATGTTCCCAACCTAGAACGTCCCGGCTCGCAAGTCAGGCACCAAAATTGTCAGACCCGTCTGCCAAGCTCCGAGACGTGGATTCGAACACCTTCTGGCAGCTGATCGCCGACGCCAGGGCGAGCGTCACCGACCCGTCCGACTCCGAGGCCGTGGTGGCCGCGGCCACGGACCTGCTCGCCGCCATGCCCCCCGCCGAGATCGTCGCGGCCCAGCAGGTCCTGTGGGACCTCATGGCCGCCTCGTACACCAACCCGCTGTGGGCAGCCGCCTACGTGATGAACGGCGGCTGCTCGGACGACGGCTTCGACTACTTCCGCGGCTGGCTCCTCACCCAGGGCCGCGAGGTCTTCGAGGCCGCCGTGGCGTCCCCCGACTCACTGGCCGACCTGCCGGTCGTGGTCGCCGCCGCCGAGACCGGTGACGAGTTCGAGCGCGAGGGCGCCCTGTCGATCGCCTGGGACGCCCACATCAAGGCCACCGGCATGCAGCTGCCGCAGGACGCGTTCCGGATCCGCTACCCCGCGCTCGACCCGGAGTGGGACTTCGACTTCGACGACGGCGCGAAGATGGCGGCGCGGCTGCCGCGGCTGGCGGCGCTGTACGACCTCTGAGGCCGTCACACTGGACCGCGCGCGTGCGATGAGGAGGTATGGATCAAGGCGGCCCGGACACGGCCAACACGATCAGCAACTCGTTCATCTCCGGCGTCGCGGTCCAGATCGGCTCGGTCACCGGCACCCTCACCCTGGCCCTCGACCGTCCCGACTACCAGGTCCACTGGCTCGCGCCCGTCACCCGGCCCGGCTTCCTGCCCGAACGTCACCGCACCCCCAGCCGCCTCCTCGACACCCGGCAGGAGGTCGTCCCCTACCGGGACCGTCCCGCTGTGCAGGACCGCCTTCTGGGCTGGCTCGGCTCCCCGGCGCCCGGCTCGGTCCTGCTCCTGCACGGTGCCGGCGGCCGCGGCAAAACCCGCCTCGCCAACGCCTTCGCATCCCACGCGCACCTGTCGGGCTGGCGCGTCGCGCACGCCGTCAACCGCACCACCGACAAGCACGCCGTGCTGCCCCTGTCCACCTCGGACACCCGCGTCGCCGTCACGGCGGAGAGTGCCGGCGTGCTGGTGGCCGTCGACTACGCCGAACGCTGGTCCGACGGCGACCTGCGGACGCTGATCTCGGACCTCACCCGCGAGCACTCCCCGGCCAAGCTGCGCGTCCTGCTCCTGGCCCGCTCGATCGAGGACCTGTGGCAGCCCCTCTGCGACCACCTCGACCCCACCCCGATCGACCTGCCCGACCCGATCGAGCTCCTCGACCTGACCGACTCGGCCGCTGCCCGCGCCGAGGCGTTCCTCGAAGCAGCCCACGCCTTCCACACCGGACTCGCCCTGCCGGGCCCCTGCACCGTCCAGCCCCCGTCAGACCTGGACCACGAGGACTACGCCTCACCCCTGCCCCTGCACATGGCCGCCCTCGCCGCGGTGTGTGCCGACCGCGACCACGAGACCGTCCCGGACCGCGACGACCTCTCCGGCTACCTGCTCGCCCACGAACGCCGCCTCTGGCCACCGCACCCGCACGCCGCGGAAGCCGTGTTCCTCGCGACGCTGTTCGGACCGCTGAGCAGCGAGGACGACGCACTGGCCCTGCTGGAGGCGGCCGGGGTGACCGACGGCCTGGCAGCGGGCCGTGAGCTTCTGACCTGGCACGACCGCGTCTACCCCGGACCGCGCGACCTGCCGCCGCTGACCCCGGACCGGTTCGGCGAGGACTTCGTCGCCGACCACCTCAAGACGCATCCGCGAGCGTCACGTCTGGTGGTGCGCGCGGCACAGAGCACCCCGGTCATCCGCGCGGTGTCACGCCGTCCCGCCGCGGTCCTGATCGCGACCGCCACCCGGCACGCGGCAGTGCGGGACGTGCTGTGGCGAATACTCCCCGAGTGCCCGTCGCTCTACTTCACCCCGAGCCCCGACCTGATCCGCCTGGCCATCGAGCACGCGCCGTTCGACGTGCAGGTCCTCCTCGTCGACCAACTGCCCCATCCCGACATCGGCATGCGGCTGCTCGGTCTGGAGCTGACCGGTGTGCTGGCCGAGAACCTGAGCGACGACCTGCCGGCGAAAACCAGGGCCGGTGTCCTGATGAACCTCGGCATGCGGCTCAAGAACTGCGGCGAGACCTCACCTGTCGTCACCAGCCTCGTGGAACGAGCCACCTCGATCATGGTCCGCGCTTGGCGGCAGTCGCCGCACGACCGAGACCTCACCATCCGAACGGCACAGGTGCTGATGAACGGCAGCAGCCACGCGGCGGGCAACGGGGACTTGCCCGGCGCCCTCCAAGGCCTCGACACGAGCATCGGCATCCTGCGCGGGATCAAGACCGAAGAAGATGCCGAGCGCGACATCACGCTCGTCAGCGCTCTCCTCAACAAAGCCGTCGTCCTGAGCCGGTCGGAACGCCACGACGAGGCAGCGGCGACCGAGACCGAGGCGATGGAGCTGGCGGAGCACGTCACCGCGCCAAGCCCCATGCTTCCGTCCCTGGCCGACGCGGCCGCCCGCCTGGCCCGCCGCTGCTCCGCGAGTGCCAAGCGGGCCGAGGCGGTGCGGGCCGCGCGCATCGCCGCCCACTGCTACCGGCGGTTGGCCCGCATCTCGCCCGACTACTACACCAAGGCAGCGGTGACCAGCCTCAACGAGTACGGCACCTACCAGGCCCTCGCCGGGCACCCGGACACCGGGCTGCGGAACGTCATGACCGCGATCGGCGTCGCCCGCACCCACCTCGACGCCGGCAGCGCCGAGTTCGCACCCGTGCTCGCCCAACTGCTGCACAACGCCGCCGTGATCGCCCTGCGCACCTCAGCCGACGACAACGCCGCCAGAGCACGCGCGCACGCCGCCGAAGCAGCCGAGCGGTACCGGTCGCTGCTGCCCGCTCACCCGGACCTGGCGGAACGGCTGGACGAAGTGCTCGGCTTCCTGGACCGGATCGAATAGCAACGTGAACGGTGCCGTGCCGCCCCCGCGTTCCTCCTCCTGCGGGAGGGAGATGACCATGGTTTCGTGACATCCATCAGACGGCGCCAGGCGTGGATCAGGACACGATTCACCCGTCGGAGTGAGTCACCGGCGGCGGCGCCGCGATTTCAGGTAGTCGCTGACCACCGCCGCGCCCAGTCCCTCCTCGTCCGGTGACACAACCCGGCCGCCGCCCCGGCGGGCCACGATGTCGACGAACGCCGCCAGGCGCGGGTCGTCGCCCAGTTTGAACACCGAGATCGTCGCGCCCAGCTTGGCCAGGGCGTCGACCTCGTTCAGGGTCTTGGTCAGGGTTCTGGGCAGGGGTGGGTAGTGGAACTCGGCGTCGCCGTCGGGTTCCAGGTGGGCGGTCGGTTCGCCGTCGGTGACGACCAGCACCACCGGCTGGGCGTCGGGGTGGCGGCGGACGTGGCGGCCCGCCAGCAGGAGTGCGTGGTGCAGGTTCGTGCCCTGTTCCCACACTCCTTCCAGGCCGGTGAGCTGGCCGATGTCCACGGCTTCCGCATAGCGGCCGAAGGTCACGAGCTGCAGGGCGTCGGTGCGGAAACGGGTGCGCACGAGGTGATGCAAGGCCAAGGCCGTGCGTTTCATCGGCACCCAACGGCCGTCCTGCACCATTGACCACGAGGTGTCGACGCACAGTGCGACGGCGGCGCGTGTGCGGTGTTCCGTCTCGGACACTTCCAGGTCCACGACGTCGATGGACATCGAGCCGGAGCGCAGGACGGAGTTGCGCAGGGTGCGCGGGACGTCCCACGGTTCGGTGTCGCCGAACTGCCACGGTCTGGTCGAGCCCGTCAGCTCGCCCGCGGCGCCGGCGGACGTGGTCTCGCGGGAGCCCTGAGCCGAGCGCAGCTGGTCGACGACGCCGCGCAGGGCCGTTTCGCCCAGGCGGCGCAGGGCTTTCGGGGTCAGGCGCAGCGAGCCGTCCGGGGCGCGTTCCAGGATGTTCTGCTGGCGCAGCGCCTTCTCCAGGTCGGCCAGCCTGCGGGCGTCCACCGAGGCCGACTCGCCCAGCTGGCGTTCCAGCGCCTCCAGGTCGATGTCCTCCAGGCGGGCGCCCGGATACGACTGGGAGAGCTGCTCGGCCAACCCGTCGAGCTCGGCCAGGTCCGCCATGGCCTGCGCGCCCTCGCCCAGACCCAGCGGGTCCTGGCCGCGGAAGCGGGCCGACGACGTCCAGTCCTCGCCGGGGCGCAGGCGTTGCAGCAGGGAGTCCAGGGTGGACAGCTGCGAGCCGATGCCGCCGAAGGCCTGCTGGGACAACGCGGACAGCTCGGCGCGCTGCTCGTCGGTCATCGAGTTCATCATGCGTTGCGCGGCGGCCGAACGGGCTGCCAGCGCGTCGATGAGCTCGTCGACGTTGCGCGGCTTCTCCGGGAAGAAGTCGCCGTGCTTGCGCATGAACTCGTCGAACTGGCGCGGCGTGTCCGGCGAGCCGGCGGCGTGCGCCTCCAGCAACGAGTTCAGGTCGCGCAGCATGCGCTGGATGCGCTCGACGTCCTGGGAGTCCACATTGGACAGCGCATCCTTCATGCCCTGGAAGCGCTGGTCGAGCAGTTCGCGGCCGAGCAGGTCGCGGATCTGCTCGAACGCCTCGCGGGCCTCGCCGGAACGCCAGTCGTAGGAGGACAGCTCGGACACGGCCGCTGCGGTTCCCGGTGGCAGGGCGTCGAGCTGGGCCTCGCGGAAGCGCGCGTCGTCGGACGGGTCCGGGAACAGCGCGCGGCGTTCGGCCTCCAGGGCCTTGTCGAGCAGCTGCCGGACCTCGGTCAGCGTGCCGTCCAGCCGGTGGCGGCGCTGGATCGACGACCGGCGCTGCCACAGCCGTGACGTCAGGTCGTCGAGGCCTCGGGTGCCGTCGACGCCGCGGCGCAGCAGTTCGCGCAGCGCGGAGTTCGGCGACGCGCCCTCCATGATCTCGCGGCCGAGCTCGTCGACGGCCGCGCGGAGGTCGACCGGCGGCGCCAGCGGGTCGGCGCCGCCGCCCCAGCGCCCGTAGCGGTATCTCATCCGTACACCGATCGGTCGTCGTCGGAGGAGGTGTCCTTCGACAGGTGGCGAGTCAGGTACAGCGACTCCAGGGCCAGCTCCACCGCCGAGGCGATGCGGCCGACGGGGTCCTTCGGGCCCGCGCCCATGCGGGCCGCGACCTCGTGCAGGATCGGCAGCTCCGGCAGCGCCGCCAGCATGTCGCCGGCGTGCACGCGGTCGCCGGTCGCGACCGGGTGGCCGTCCGAGACGACCTCGGCCAGCGCGCGGAGGTTCAGCCCGGCCAGGCGGGCACGGGCCGTGTCCGCGATCGAGCGGCGCAGCAGGTGCACGAGGACCTCCTCCTCGCGGCCCTCCTCGCCCGCCTCGAACTCGAGCTTGCCGCGCAGCACGTCCGGCACCGACTCGAGGTCGATCGGGCGGGCGATGGCCGGCGACTCGCCGATCAGCGCGGACCGGCGCAGTGCCGACGCCGCAACGGTTTCCGCCGCCGCGATCGCGAAACGCGCCGACACGCCGGAGCGCTGGTCGATCGACGACGACTCGCGCAGGTGCCGCACGAACCGGGCGATGATCTCCAGCAGGTGGTCGCCCACCTCGGCGACGAGCTCGGCCTCCTGGCGGACCATGTCCACCTCGGCGTCGACCTCCAGCGGGTAGTGCGTGCGCACCTCGGCGCCGAAGCGGTCCTTGAGCGGCGTGATGATGCGGCCGCGGTTCGTGTAGTCCTCGGGGTTCGCGGTGGCGACGAGCAGCACGTCCAGCGGCAGCCGCAGCGTGTAGCCGCGGACCTGGATGTCGCGTTCCTCCATGACGTTGAGCAGCGCGACCTGGATGCGTTCGGCCAGGTCGGGGAGCTCGTTGATGGCGATGATGCCGCGGTGCGAGCGCGGGAGCAGGCCGTAGTGGATCGTCTCCGGGTCGCCGAGCGAGCGGCCTTCGGCGACCTTCACCGGGTCGACGTCGCCGACCAGGTCGCCGACGGACGTGTCGGGCGTCGCGAGCTTCTCGGCGTAGCGCTCGTCGCGGTGCCGCCACACCACCGGCAGGTCGTCACCGAGCTCGGCGGCACGGCGCTTCGACTCGGGCGTGATCGGGTCGAGCGGGTGTTCGCCCAGCTCGGAGCCCTCGATGACGGGCGTCCACTCGTCGAGCAGGGAGACCAGGGTGCGCAGCAGGCGGGTCTTGCCCTGCCCGCGCTCGCCGAGCAGGACGACGTCGTGTCCGGCCAGCAGCGCGCGCTCCAGCTGAGGGAGCACCGTGCGGTCGAAACCGACGATGCCCGGCCACGGGTTGCGGCCTTCGCGCAACGCCGCGAGGAGGTTCTCCCTGATCTCGGTCTTGACGCCGCGCGGCAGGTGCCCGGCGGCGCGCAGTTCGCCCGCCGTGCGGGCCAGGTTCTGGGTCACGCAGACGACGCTACGCACCGAACCCGGACCCGTCGACGTGGAGCGACTCCAGCCCGCACGCCTGAGCAGCGGTGACCACGTCCGGCCGGATCAGCGACATCCACTGACCGGAAGTCCGTCGACCGCGGAAACAGTGGTCAATCGCGCCGAACACCCGTTGTCCGTTCGGTTTCGGCAGCACGGACGTCCCGGCGCCACTTTGCTGTACGCCGTGAGCGAACCGTCCGGCGGCGCGGCTCTCTTTCGTCATCCCGCGGATGCGCCGTGTCGCCGTGCAGCAGAATGCGGGGCGCTATGAGCAACTCTGTCGACTTCAACTGGGCCCCCTCCCCCGCGGACTGGCGCGCCAGCCTGCGCGCGATGGTGCCGATGGTCCGGTGGGCGCCGTGGTTCGCCCTCGCGTTCGCCGTGATCTCGTTCGTGCTGCTGGTGGGCTTCGACGACATGGGGTTCGTCGCGCTGTTCGGCCTGCTGTGCGCGCTGGTCATCGGGCTGATGGAGCCGGTCGCGGTGTGGTGGCGCTTCTCGTCGGACGAGATGATCAGCCGGACCGTGGTGGGCAGCGCGGACGACCAGTCGTTCCGGATGGCCGTCGGCAGCTCCGTGCGCGAGGAGATCGCGTGGGAGGAGCTGCCCGGCTGGACCGAGACGCGGCAGGGCTTCGTGCTGCAGACGCTCGACGAGGGCGCGGCGTCGCTTTCGGTGCCGCACCGGGCTTTCGGGTCCGATGAGGACGTGACGTCGTTCCGGACCCTGCTCGAGAAGCACATCGGTCCGGCGGACTAGGGCCTGGACGTCTCGGATCGGGCACACCGGGTAGGGCTGACGGGCCACGGCAACGTAATCTCGTCGCGTGTCCTGTGCGAGTGCCACGCTGGTCGTGTGGACGTCGGGATGGCTGCACGGTCTGGCCGCCGCCGACGACGTCCTCGACGCCCTGCAGACGTGGGCCGAGATGCACGAGGTGGTGGCCGACGACGACGGCACCGCCACGGCGCTCGACCTGCCCGGTCCCGACGAGGCCCCCGTGGGTCCCGCCCTGCTGCTGGCCGCCCTGCGGCGCGCGGGGGCGACATCGGCGCGGCTCGTGCTGCCCGTGGCAGGCGACGTGCGCGGCCTGGGCGGCAAGGGCACCCTCGCGACGTGCGCGCTGCGCTCGGGCGAGGCGCTGGTGATCCCGTCCGTGCACGTCGGGCTGGTGCCCAAGATCGTGGCGGACGGTGTGATGCGCTGGACGGTGTTCGACCTGCCGTCGTCCACCGGCCTGGAGCACATCCCGATCGGCGAGGCCGAGCACGGCCTGGGCGCGGCCCTGCGCGAGGCGACGGCCGCCCTGGCCTCGCTGGACGTGGCGAAGCACCGGCCGAACGTGCGCAAGGAGATCGCCGACCTGGCCGCCGCGAACTCCGCGCTGCCGTGGCCGGACGCGATGCCGCCGCGCTCGCTGCGGGTGTTGCAGCGGGCCGCCGAGGTGGACGCGATCCTGTCCGTGGCCCGCTCGGACTCCCCCGGTGGTGCCGTGTCGGCGTCGGCGATGACCGCGCGCACCGACGCGTTGCGGCCGGTGTCGGAAGCCGTGCGCCGGGCGCGGTGCGCGGCGGTCGACGAGGCCGTGCGCGTGCTGGCGGACAGCGGCGCGGGCCGGCACTGACCTGGTGGTCCCGGGCAGCCGCGCTGACCCGAACGAGTGGTTCTCCCTGAGCAGGTCGTCCTGAACCTGCAACTCCCCCGGAACTGTCGGTGCCGCCACTTATGGTGCCTGGTGGGGAGGACGGGATGGAGGACGTCGACCAGCGCCGGTCGAGCACGGCACCCCGGTACGCGGGCGCTCTCATGCTCGCCGCGGTCGCCGGGCACCTGCTCTCCGAGACGGCCACCGGTGCGCTCGCCACGTGGCAGTCGTGGGTGCTCTACGGCATCGGCACGGCGTTGCTGGTGCTGTCGGCGTCCGCGATCGACCGGCTGAACCGGCTGGCCAAGCGCATCCGGTTGCGCTGGGTGGTGTTCACGGCGGTGCTCGTGGTGGCGGCGGGCCTGGTCGCCCTGGCGGCACCGCCCGTGGTCGCGTACGGGCGGGTGCTGCTGCTCGGGTGTCCACAGCCGACCGAGGTGCGGGTGCTCACCTCGCAGGACGCGGCGCCCGTGATCGGCGAGGTGGCGCGGAAGTTCGAGCAGCACACGGCGGCGGGCAACCACGGGTGCCGCACGGCGCGGCTGTACGTGTTCTCGGCCTGGGGCAACCGGGGCGCGATCGCGCTGCGGTCGTCCTGGTCGTCGCAGGACCTGAAGGAGGTCGGACCGCACCCGGACGTGTGGCTGCCGGACTCCACCACGGAGACGACCGAGGTGGTGCGCCGCACGGGCGGCATCGGTTCGGCGGTGCGCATCACGCCGGGCGAGTCGGTGGCGTTCTCGCCCGTCGTGCTCGGGGTGCCCGCGGCGATCGCGCAGGACGTCGTCTCCGAGGCCGCGGAAACCTGGGGTGAGCTCTTCACGAAGGTGGGCGGCACCGGCATCGGGATCGGCAGGCCGGACCCGCTGAGGGCGATCGACGGCAGGCTCGCCACGGAGGCGCTGTACGAGTCGCTCGAACCGGCCGTCGTGGAACGCCGGGTCGAGGAGGCCG
Organism: Lentzea sp.; assembly: GCF_036380075.1. Classification (NCBI taxonomy): domain Bacteria; kingdom Bacillati; phylum Actinomycetota; class Actinomycetes; order Pseudonocardiales; family Pseudonocardiaceae; genus Lentzea; species Lentzea sp. Next base: position 44,904 of record NZ_DASVFL010000179.1, read on the forward strand.
ACCGGCCGAGGCCGGACGCGGCGGTCATCACGACCGAGCAGGTGCTGATGCGGCACAACAGGACCGGCTGCGCGCGCAAGCCGTGCCTGACCGCGCTGTACCCGTCGGACACCTACCGCGCCGACTACCCGCTGAACCTCGTCGAGTGGGACGCGCCGGACGTGTCGAACCTCGCCGCGCGGGCGCCGGCGCGGCAGTTCCAGGCGTGGCTCGGCACGCAGGAGGGCATGACGGCCCTCAACGCCGCCGGCCTGCGTCCCGCCCGGCAGGCCGCGGGCCCGGAGTTCCGCGAGGAGCTCGGCGTGCGCGCCGGGCTCGCGCTCGACCGCGCGGAGGCGGCACCGGACGACGCGGTCCACGCGGCGTTCCAGAAGAAGTACGAGCAGGCCAAACGGGACGGACGGGTCTGGCTCGCGCTCGACGCGTCCGGGTCGATGGCCGAACCGACGGCCACCGGCGACACGAGGTTCTCCGTCGCGGTCGAGGGCGTCCGCAAAGCCCTCACGCAGATGGGCGCCGAGGACACCTATGGACTGTCGGTGTTCAACAACAGCGAGGTGCGTCAGCTCATCCCGCTGGGCAGGCGCGACAAGGAGGCCGCGACCGCCGCGCTCGGCACGGTCCAGCCCTCCGGCGGCACTCCGCTGCACCAGGCGGTCCTGGACGGCCTCGACCGCGTCGGCGCCAACGACGCCGACCACGTGGGTGCCGTGGTCGTGCTGACCGACGGCGAGGACACGACCAGCCCGCAGACCCGGCAGGACGTCGTGGACGCGGTGGCGCGCAAGGGCATTCGGGTGTTCGTGATAGCCGTCGGCGACGCGAGCTGCGCGGCGCACGCGCTGACGTCGATCACCGACGCGTCCGGCGGCGAGTGCCGCGACTCGACGACGGACACGCTCGGCGACGACCTGGCGGCGTTGTTCCTCAGGGTGTGGGGAGGCACCGGGTGAAGTGGCTGAGACGCACGTGGGCCGCCCTGCCGAGGCTGGGCCCGCCCGGTGTGGTGTGGGCGAACCGGTCGTGGCTCGCGATGGGCGTGGCGATCGGGATCGTGCTGACGATCCTGTTCACGAGCGGTGTGCAGCCGCTGTTCCGCGAGTCGGGCGAGTGGGAGAAGGGCAAGCTGGTCGTGCTCAGCGGCCGCGACGAGAGCGAGGGCGGCCAGCGGCGCGCGTTGATCAACCAGTGGAACGCCGAACACCCCGAGCAGCCGGCGGAGATCGTGGAGCTGTCGTCGGAGGCGGACGGCCAGCGCAGCGAGATGGTCGCGCGCGCCAGGGAGAAGGCGGACAACGTGGACGTCTTCAACCTCGACGTCACGTGGACCGCCGAGTTCGCGCAGTCCGGCTACCTGCGGCCGTTGTCCACCGTGGACACGAGCGGGTTCCTGCGCAAACCGCTGGAGAGCTGCCGTCACCAGGGCGTGCTGTGGGCGTTGCCGTTCAACACCGACGCCGGGCTTCTCTTCTACCGCAAGGACCTGGTCAAGGAAGAGCCCCTCGGCCTGGACGAGATCGCCACGACGTCCACCCGCGCGCTGCGGGCCGCGCAGGACGCCCGGCTCACCGCCGGCTTCGGCGGCCAGCTCGCCGACTACGAGGGACTCACGGTCAACGCGCTGGAACTGATCTGGGCGGAGAAGGGCGACGTCGTCGACGAGACCGGCAAGGTCGTGATCGACTCCGACCGCACCCGCCGCGCCCTGCGCTGGCTCGCCGACGGCCTCCAGGGCGAGAAACCCGTGGTGCTGCCGGAGTCCCTCGACCAGACCGAGCAGCTGACCACCCAGGCGTTCCGCGACGGCAAGATCGTTTTCATGCGCAACTGGCCCGTCGCCCACCGCACCCTGCAGGGCAACCGCGGCGAGTCGGCCGGCCGCCCCGGCATCGACTTCGAGGTCGCGCAGCTGACGGGTCCGAGCGTACTGGGCGGGCAGAACCTGGCCATCTCGGCGAAGTCGGCGAAACCCCGCGCCGCGCAGGCCCTCATCGAGTTCCTCACGGGCCCGCGCAGCCAGCAGCTGCTGTTCGAACGGGGCGGCCTCGCCGCCACCCGCGGGATCGTCTACCAGGACAGCCAGGTCACCACCAGGCACCCCTACGCCACGACCCTGCTCAAGGCCATCGAGGACGCCCGGCTGCGCCCGGTCACCGCGTACTACTCGCGGTTCAGCGACGAGTTCAGGACCGTCATCCGCTACGCCCTTGACCACGACGGAGCGTTGCCCGCCAACGCCACGCAGGTGCTGACGGACGCCCTGCAAGGCCGTTAGGCGCGCGCGGGCCTCTTCGCCGGTTCGCAGCACAACGGCGCACACGGCGCGCCGTTCACGGTGCACCCGGCCGACACGAACGACGACAGCTTCCGCGCGGGAGCGCCGGCGGTGTGCTCGGAGACCAGCTCCACCACGAGCTCGGCGAAGCGCGGGTCGGCGTTCGGGGTCGCGGCGCGGGCGAACTCCATGCCGAGCTCCAGCGCGCGGTCGCGGGCCTCGGTGTCGAGGTCCCACACCACTTCGAGGTGGTCGGACACGAACCCGATCGGGCACACCACGACCCCGGTCACGCCCTTGGCGTGCAGGGCGTCGACGTGGTCGACGATGTCGGGCTCCAGCCACGGGATCTGCGGCGGGCCCGAGCGCGACTGCCACACGACGTCGTACTCCGTCACGCCCAGCTCGGCGGCGACGAGCCGCGACGCCTCCACGACCTGGCGCGAGTAGCGGTAGCCGCCCTCGGACGGCGGACCGGCGGCCTTGTCGGCGGACACCGGCACCGAGTGCGCGGTGAACACGAGCCGGTAGGGGCCGGACAGCGTCGCGGCCGCGGCGCGGACGCCGTCGGCGAAGGCGGAGATGAACAGCGGGTGGTCGAAGAAGTGGCGCAGCTTCACCAGTTCGGGGCCGTCCGGCACGGCCTGCAGCGCGCGGACGATGTCCTCGTCGTACTGGCGGCACGCGGAGTAGCCGCCGTACGCGCTCGTCGGGAACACCAGGGCGCGCTGGACCCCGTCGGCCTTCATCCGCGCGACGGTGTCCTCGACCATCGGGTGCCAGTTGCGGTTGCCGAAGTAGATCGGCAGGTCGAAGCCGCGGGCCCGCACGGCCTCGATGGCTTCGAGGTTCAGGCGGTTGATCGGCGACACGCCGCCGAAGTGCTGGTAGTGGGCTTCGACCTCGTCCAGCCGCTCCGGCGGCACGCCACGTCCGCGCACGACGTTCTCGAGGAAGGGGCGGACGTCCTCAGGACCTTCCGGTCCGCCGAAGGAAAGCCAGAGCAGCGCATCGAAACTCACCGCTCCATCCAATCAGACGCCCGAACCCCTCACACGACGAACAGATGTGACGTCAGAGACCGAGGAAGTGCACGCCGCCGTCGACGAACACCATCGAGCCCGTGGTGGCCGGGAACCAGTCGGACAGCAGGCCGCACACCGACTTCGCGACCGGCGTCGGGTCGTCGACGTCCCACGACAGCGGGGCCTTCTCGCCCCACATCTTCTCCAGCTCGCCGAAACCCGGGATGGACTTCGCGGCCATCGTGCGCACCGGGCCGGCCGAGATGAGGTTCACGCGGATGCCGTCCGGGCCGAGGTCGCGCGCCATGTAGCGGTTGATCGACTCGAACGCCGCCTTCGCCGCGCCCATCCAGTTGTAGGCGGGCCACGCCTGACGGGCGTCGAAGTCGAGGCCGACGACCGACGAGCCGTGCGACAGCAACGGGCGGACGGCCTGCACCAGCGACTTGTACGAGAACGCCGACACGTGCATCGCGACGGAGACGTCCTCCCACGGCGCGTCCATGAACGGCGCGCCGAGGCAGCTCTGCGGCGCGAAGCCGATGGCGTGCACGACGCCGTCGAGGCCGTCGACGTGCTCACGGACGCGGTCCGCCAGCGTGTCCAGGTGCTCCTGGTTCTGCACGTCGAGCTCGACGACGGGAGCGGGCTTGGGCAGGCGCTGGGCGATGCGCGTCACGAGGCTCATCCGGCCGAACCCGGTCAGCACGACCTCGGCGCCCTGCTCCTGGGCGACGCGTGCGACGTGGAAGGCGATCGACGCGTCGGTGATCACACCGGTGATCAGCAGTCGCTTGCCCTCGAGCAGTCCGGTCACTTGATCCAACCCTTTCCCGAGAAGGAGAACAGAAACTTCAGTGGCCCATGCCGAGGCCGCCGTCGACCGGCAGCACGGCGCCGTTGATGTAGCCGGACTCGGTCGCCGCGAGGAACGTGACGGCGCGCGCGATCTCGTCGGCCGCACCGTAACGAGCGGCGGGGATCTGCTTGAGCGCGGCCTCGCGGACGGCCTCGGGCAGCTCGTTCGTCATGTCCGTGGTGATGAAGCCCGGCGCGACGACGTTGGCGGTGATGTTGCGCGAGCCCAGCTCCAGCGCGATCGAGCGCGCCATGCCGACCATGCCCGCCTTGGAGGCGGCGTAGTTGACCTGGCCGGCGCCGCCGGTGAGGCCGACGACCGACGAGATGAAGACGATGCGGCCGAACTTCTTGCGCAGCATGCCGCGCGAGGCGCGCTGGGCGAACCGGAACGCGCCGGTCAGGTTCGCGTCGACGACCTGCGTGAACTGGTCCTCGCTCATGCGCAGCAGCAGGGTGTCCTGCGTGATGCCGGCGTTGCAGACGAGCACCTCGACGGGCCCGTGCGCGGCCTCGACCTCGGTGAACGCGGCGTCGATCTCCTCGGAGCTCGTGACGTCGCACTTGACGCCGAGCAGGCCTTCGGGAACGCCGGACCCGCGGTGGGTCACCGCGACCTTGTCGCCCTGGGCCGCGAACGCCTGCGCGATCGCGAGGCCGATGCCTCGGTTGCCTCCGGTGACCAGAACGGACCGACTCACTAGCTCTCCTGGGAATCGCTGCTGGTTGACCGGGTGAGGCTATCGGCTACCGGCAGGTAGTCCGGCATCGGCGGAGCCATGTCACATCCGGGCGTGCATGATCGGGTGATGCGGGCCTTTCTCGACCACCTCCGCCGCGACGTGGACGGCGACGTCCTGGACGACCCGGCGAGCCGTGCCCTGTACTCGGCGGACGCGTCGAACTACCGGCACGTGCCGCGGGTCGTCGTCCGTCCACGCACGACGGACGCCGTGGTCGCGGCCGTCGCGCTGGCCGCCGAGCACCGCGTGCCGATCACCAGCCGCGGCGCGGGGACGTCCATCGCGGGCAACGCCTGCGGCACCGGCCTGGTGATCGACTTCAGCCGGTACCTGACGTCGTTCGAGATCAGCGGCGACCGGGCGGTCGCGCAGCCGGGCGCGGTGCTCGACCGGATCAACGCGAACGCGGGCGAGTACCTCTTCGGGCCGGACCCGTCCACGCACTCGCGCTGCACGATCGGCGGGATGATCGGCAACAACGCGTGCGGCGCCCACTCGGTGAAGTGGGGCAAGACCAGCGAGAACGTCGCGAACCTCGACGTGCTGACCGTCGACGGCCGCAGGTTCGACACCACGAACCCGCCCGCGCTCGCCCTGCCCTCCCACGACCCGGCGTGGTTCCCCCGGCTCAGCCGCCGGGTCAGCGGGTACGCGCTGGACGCCCCCACGCTCACCCAGCAGCTCGTCGGCACCGAGGGCACGTGCGTGGTGCTGCTGGGCGCGGAGCTGAAGCTCGTGCGCAGGCCCGAACGCCGCGTGCTCGTCGTGCTCGGCTTCGCGGACACCTACGAGGCCGCCGACCAGGTCGTCCAGATCGAGGACGCGCTGGCGATCGAGGGCCTGAACGAGTCGCTCGTGCACAGCGTCCGGACCCGTCCCGACCTGCCGGACGGCCGCAGCTGGCTGTTCGTCGAGGTCGAGGACCACCCCGAACGCGTCGCGGCGATCACGAAGAACTCGATGACCATCCACGACCCGGCGCACCAGCGGGCGCTGTGGCGCATCCGCGAGGACGGCGCCGGGCTCGCCACCCGCATGGCCGACGGCAGCGAGGCCTGGTCCGGCTGGGAGGACGCCGCCGTCCCGCCGGAGCGGCTCGGCGCCTACCTGCGCGAGTTCGACCAGCTGCTGACCGGGCACGGCCGCCGTGGCGTCACCTACGGCCACTACGGCGAGGGCTGCATCCACGTCCGCATCGACTTCGACCTGGCGCACGGCTACCGCGAGTTCCTCCAGGACGCGGCCGACCTGGTCGTGAGCCACGGCGGCAGCCTGTCCGGCGAGCACGGCGACGGCCAGGCGCGGTCCGAGCTGCTCAGCCGCATGTACCCGCCGGCGGCGATCAGGGCGTTCGGCGAGTTCAAACGCGCCTTCGACCCGTCGAACCTGCTCAACCCCGGCCGGATCGTGGACCCGGTGAAGCTGGACGACGACCTGCGGATCGTCGTGGCACCACCGAGGATCCCGACGCGGGCGGAGTTCGCGAACGACACACGGCGGTGCGTCGGCGTCGGCAAGTGCCTGAACACCCACGGCGGCGTGATGTGCCCGAGCTACCGCGTCACCCGCGAGGAGAAGCACTCGACGCGCGGCCGGGCGCGTCTGCTGTTCGAGATGCTCAACGGCGGCGTGGTCAAGGGCGGCTGGCGTTCGGCCGAGGTCGCGGAGGCGCTGGACCTCTGCCTGGGGTGCAAGGGCTGCAAGCGCGACTGCCCGGTCGACGTCGACATGGCGAGCTACAAGGCCGAGTTCCTGCAGGAGCACTACAAGCGGCGGCTGCGCCCGCGGTCGCACTACGTCATGGGCTGGCTGCCGACGTGGCTGAAGTACGGGCTGGTCAACAAGGTCACGGCCAAGCTGGGCCGGTTCGCGGGCATCACGCCGGAACGCGAGCTGCCGACGCAGACCACCCGCCTGGTCAGGCAGCTGCACCCGACCGGCGAGGGCGAGCCGGTGCTGCTGTTCCCCGACACGTTCACGAACCACTTCGAGCCGGGTGTCGGCCTGGACGCCGCGAACGTCCTGGCACATCTCGGAAACCGGGTCGAGGTGCCGTCCGCGAACGTCTGCTGTGGACTGACGTGGCACTCCACCGGCCAGCTCGCGAAGGCCCGCCGGGTCGTCGAACGCACCGCGCGCCTGCTGCTGCCGTGGACGAGCAGGGGCGTCCCGGTGATCGGTCTCGAGCCGAGCTGCACGGCGTTCCTGCGCGCCGAGGCGCCGAAGCTGTCCGACGACCGCGCGGTGCACGCGCTGGCGAAGGCCACCCGCACGTTCGCCGAGCACGTCGAACCGAGGCTGCCCGCGCTCGAAGGCGCCCGCGAGGCCGTCGTGCAGACCCACTGCCACCAGTACGCCGAGCTCGGCTTCGGACCCGACCGCGCCGTGCTGGCGAAGGCGGGCCTGAAGCCGACGGTCGTCGAGGGGTGCTGCGGCCTGGCGGGCAACTTCGGGTTCGAGAAGGGCCACTACGACGTGTCGATCGCGTGCGCCGAGCAGGACCTGCTGCCGGCGTTGCGGGAGAACGGGGACGCGCTGGTGATCGCGGACGGCTTCAGCTGCCGCACGCAGATCCGGCACACCACCGACCGCAGGCCCGTGCACCTGGCCAGCGCGCTCGCCGCCCTAGTCGCGGTCGAGGACTGAGTCCTTCGACGTCTCGCGCATGAACCCGTAGACCAGCAGGGAGATCAGCACGCACCCGGCCACGTAGTAGAAGAACACCGACTCCATGCCGGCCTGCTTGAACCACAGCGCCACGTACTCGGCCGTGCCGCCGAAGATCGCCACGGTCAGCGCGTACGGCAGACCCACGCCCAGCGCCCGGATGTTCGTCGGGAACAGCTCGGCCTTCACGATCGCGTTGATGGACGTGTAGCCGGTGACGATGACGAGCCCGCCGAGCATCAGCAGGAACGCCGGGAAGGCCTCGGACGTCCTCGCCAGCGCGGTCAGCAGCGGCACGGTGGCCAGCGTGCCGAGCACACCGAACCCGAGCAGCAGCGGACGGCGGCCGATCTTGTCCGACAGCGCGCCCGCGAGCGGTTGCAGCACCACGAACACCAGCAGAGCGGCGAAGTTGATCCAGCTGACCGTCGCGGCGTCGATCTTGCTGGTGTTCACCATGAACTTCTGCAGGTAGGTCGTGTACGTGTAGAACGCGACCGTGCCACCGAGCGTCAGACCCACGACGAGCAGGCATTCCTTCGGGTGCTTCAAGAGCGCCTTGAACGTGCCCTTCTGCGGGTTGTCCTTCTGCTTCTCGAAGTTCTCCGACTCGTCCATGCCGCGCCGCAGCCACATCACCACGATCGCGCCGGTCGCGCCGATCACGAACGCGACCCGCCAGCCCCAGTCCGCCATCTCGGCCTTGGACAGGAACTGCTGGAGCACGATCTGCACGCCCAGCGCGATGAGCTGACCGGCCGTCAGCGTCACGTACTGGAAGCTGGAGTAGAACCCGCGCCGCGCCGGGGAGGCCACTTCGGACAGGTAGGTCGCCGAGGTCGCGTACTCGCCGCCGACCGACAGGCCCTGCAACAACCGCGCCAGCACCAGCAGGACCGGCGCCGCCACCCCGATGGTCGCGTACGACGGCGTCACCGCGATGATCAGCGACCCCAGCGCCATCAGCGTGACGGACAACGTCAACGCGGCCCTGCGCCCGTGCCGGTCCGCGTACCGGCCGAGCAGCCAGCCGCCCAGCGGCCTCATGAGGAAGCCGACCGCGAACACGGCGGCCGTGTTGAGCAGCTGCGCGGTCTGGTCGCCCTTGGGGAAGAACGCCGCGGCGAAGTAGATGCTGAACGCGGTGTAGGCGTACCAGTCGTACCACTCGATGAGGTTTCCGACCGACCCGCGCAGCACGTTCGCCACCACACGGCGTTCGCTGTTCTTCTCTTGGACGACTGTCATGGCAGCCACCATCGGGGCGGGCCGACACCCCTCACAACCTGGGCAGAGGCTTCTTTACAGTCACTTAGGCGCGTCGGCACACGCCGGAAACGACCTTCTGGGGCGATACTGCTCCCATGCGGGTGCTGTTGGTCGAGGACGACGACGGTGTCGCCGACGCCCTGGTGGAAGCGCTGCGGGCGAACGGCCACCGGCCCGCCCGCGTGCGCAGGGGCGCCGACGCGCTGATGGCCCACCGCGACGCCGACGTGGTGCTGCTCGACCTCGGCCTGCCCGACCAGGACGGCCTGGAGGTGCTGCGCAAGCTCCGCAGGATCGACCCGGTGCCCGTGCTGGTGCTGACCGCGCGCGGGGACGAACGCACGGTGGTGCGCGGGCTCCGGCTCGGCGCGGACGACTACCTGGTCAAACCGGTGCGGCTGGCCGAGCTGCTGGCCCGCATCGACGCGGTGGCGCGCCGCAGTGCCGCGCGGTCGCAGGAGAGCGGCGACGTCGTGCGCGTGTCCGACGTGGAGATCGACCTCCAGAGCCGGCAGGTCGTGGTCGGCGGGCGTGAGATCTCGTTGACCACCAAGGAGTTCGACGTGCTGGCGGTGCTTGCGCGGCGGCCCGGCACGGCGGTGAGCCGGCAGCAGCTGATGGACGAGGTGTGGGGCAACGCGTTCGTGGCGGTGTCGCGGACGCTCGACGTGCACCTCACGCAGCTGCGCGCCAAGCTCGACCGGCCGGGGTTGCTGCACACGATCCGCGGTTTCGGCTACCGGCTCGGTGAGTAGATGCGGCAACGGCTTCTGTTGGTGCTGCTGCTGTTCTCGCTCTCGGCGGTGACCGCGTTCGCGTTCCCGCTGCTGATGAGCACGGCGTCGGAACGCACCCAGCAGTTCGTGATCAGCCGCACCGCCGACCTCGACCGGTTCGCGACCCTGCCCGTCGACCTCGTGGTGTCCGAGGCGGAGCGGTACGCGCAGGTCTACGGCGAGGAGGTCGTAGTTGTCGACGCGGCCGGCACGCCCGTCGTCGAGTCGGGCATGACGGTCGCCGACGTGTCCGCGCAGATCGACGCCGCGCTGCGCAACCAGCCCGCCGCGCCCGTGCCGACCGTGCTGCCCTGGAGCGGCGGCGACGTCCTGTTCGCCCGTCCCGTCGGCACCGGCACCAAGGTCGCGGGCGCCGTGGTGCTGCGGGCGTCGACGCAGGTGGCGGCACTGGACGTCGCGCGGCGGTGGGCGTTGGTGCTGGCCGGCGCACTGCTCGCGGCCTGCGCGTGCGTGCTGCTGGCCCTCGTCGTGTCCCGGTGGCTGCTGCGGCCGCTCAAGGAGCTCGACCGCGGTGTCCGGGCGGTCGCCGAGGGACAACGGCGCACGCACGTCGCCGACACCGCGGGGCCGGCCGAGCTGCGGGCGTTGTCGGAGTCGTTCAACCGCATGTCCGACGCCGTCGCCGAGTCCGCCGACCAGCAGCGCCGGCTGATCGCCGACGCCTCGCACCAGCTGCGCAACCCCATGGCGGCACTGCGGCTGCGCGTGGACATGCTGCCGCGGAACGGGTCCCTGCTCACCGAGGTCGAACGGCTGGAGTCGTTGCTGGACGGCCTGCTGGCGCTCGCGTCGGCCGAGAGCACCGCCACCGAACGCGCGGCGGGCGGCGTCGAACCCGAGCTGGCCGACCTCCAGGTCGTGGCGCACGACCGCGTCGACGCGTGGCGGGCGGCGGCCCAGGCCGAGAACGTCACGATCACCGTCGACGACCGGGCGCCCGGTCTCGTGCAGTGCGCGGTGTCGGACCTGGCCCAGGTGCTGGACGTGGTGCTGGACAACGCCATCAAGTACGGCGGCACGGAGGTCGTCGTGGTCTGCGACCGCTCGACCCTGACCGTGCGCGACAACGGACCGGGTATGTCCACAAAGGACCTCGAACGCGCCACCGAACGGTTCTGGCGCGGCGACGACTCGCAGCGCGGCACGGGCCTGGGCCTCGCCATCGCCGACCGGATCGTCACGACCCACAACGGAAAGCTGGAGCTGCGCAGCGACAACGGCCTGGTGGTCACCGTCGAGCTGCCGAAGGAGCCGCTGCTGTGAAGCGACGGACGTTCCTCCTCGGCACCCTCGCGCTGACGGCGTGCGGGGTCAGCGAACCCAGCGGCACCCTGCGGATCGCGGGCGGCGAGCCCGGCGGCTTCTACAACGACTTCGCCGCCCTGATCTCCCGCCTGGCCACCAGCCCGTTGACGATCACGGCCGTCGAGACCGGTGGCAGCGCCGACAACCTCAGGCACCTCCGCGAGGGCACCGCCGACATCGCGCTGACGTTGAGCGACAGCGCGCACGTGGAGTCGGGTCTGGTCGCGCTCGGCCGCGTCTACGAGAACTATTTACAGCTCGTGGTGCTGCAGAACGCGCCCTACCGGTCCGCCGCGGACCTGATCGGCCTGCCGGTGTCGCTGGGCGCCGCCGGGTCCGGTGCCGCCCTGCAGGGCGAGAGGCTCGCGATGGGCGTGCGGGAGGAGCACTACCCGTTGCGCAACGCCATCGACGCGCTGAAGGCCGGCGAGATCGCGGCACTGCTGTGGTCCGGCGGCGTGCCCACCCCGGAGCTGAACAAGGCGAGCGGGATCCGGCTGCTGCCGCTCGACACCTTCCTGCCGAGGCTGCGGCAGGACTACGGCAAGGTCTACGAACGCGTCGAGATCCGCACGGGCGTGTACGGCTCCCCCGTCGACGTCCCGACCATCGGCACGCCGAACCTGCTGGTGTGCCGGCCGGACCTGAGCGACGACTACGCGAGCGCCGTCGTGCGGCTGCTCGTGGGCAAGGCAGCACAGCTCGTGCCGCAGCAGGCGCTCGGCACCCAGTACCTCGACGTGCGCAGCCTCATCGACACGGGCAAGGTGCCCCTGCACCCCGGGGCCGCCGCGGAATACCGGAGGCTGCACGGATGATCATCACCATGGCGTCGATCTCGCTGGACGGGTTCATGGAGGGCCCCGGCCACGACATCAGCTGGCACGTCGTCGACGACGAGCTGCACGAGCACTTCAACACCGGGCTCGCGCGGATGGACAGGTTCATCGACGGCCGCCGCAACCACGAGACGATGCTGGAAGCCTGGCCGCACACCGACGACCACCCCGAGTGGCCGAAACCGATGCACGACTTCGGCCGGATCTGGCGCGAGATGCCCAAGATCGTCTACTCGCGGACGCTCGGCACGACCGAGTGGAACACCACCGTGAAGCGGGAGGTCCTGCCGGACGAGATCAGGGCGCTGCCCGGCGACAGCATGGTCGGCGGCGCGCAGCTCGTGGGGTCGTTCTTCGAGCACGACCTGATCGACGAGGTCCGGCTCTACCTCAACCCGGTCGCGCTCGGCGTCGGCACGCCGTTCTTCAAGCAGCCGAAGGCCCTGGCGCTCAAGAGTACCAGGGCCTTCGGGACGGGTGTGGTCGAGCTGGTCTACGGCAGGCGCTGACCGAGCAGCAACGCCGCGGCGGCCGCGATCATCGTCGTGATCGTGCCGAGCAGCAGCCACGGCTTCGACGCGTCCGCCTGCTTCTTCTCGTAGCCGATCTGCTCGCCGAGCGTATCGTAGACCCGGCGCAGCTCCTCGGCGGAGGCGGCCTTGAAGAACTCGCCGCCGGAGATCTTCGCGATCTCCTTCATCGAGTCGTCGTCGACGGGCACGGACTGCTGCCGGCCCTCGATGTCGACCACGCCGTCCTCGGTGCCGAACGAGATCGTGGAGATCGGGATCCCGGCCTTCTTCGCGTCCTCGGCGGCGTCGAACGCCTTGCGGGTGCCCACGGTCTCCTTGCCGTCCGTCATCAGCACGATGCGGGCGGGCGGCGGGCCCTCGGCGCCGCCGACGACCTTGCCGAACGAGTCGATCGACGCCATCGCGGCCACCAGCGCGTCACCGGTCGCGGTCGACTGGGCGAGCTTGAGCCCGTCGATCGACTGGCTGACCGCCGCCCGGTCCGTCGTCGGCGCGACCAGCACGGTCGCGGAGCCGGCGAACGAGATCAGGCCCAGGTTGATGCCCGGCGTGAGGCCCTCGGTGAACGACTTCGCGGCCGTCTGCGCCGCCTCCAGCCGCGACGGCTTGATGTCCGTGGCCTTCATCGACAGCGACACGTCGACCACGAGCATCACGGTGGCGCGGTTGCGCGGCACGCGCTGCTCGGAGGTCGGCCCGGCGAGGGCGACCGTCAGCAACGCCAGTGCCGCCAGCAGGAACGCCGCCGGGACGTGCCGCGACCAGCGCTCGCGCTTGGGCGCGACCTTCTCCAGCAGCTCCAGGTTCGTGAACCGCAGCACGCGCTTGCGCCGCATGCGCTGCGCGACGACGTAGCCGGCGCCCAGCAGCGCGACGGCGACCAGCAGCAGGAACCACCACGGGGCGACGAAGTTGGAGAAGCTCATGCGACACCCCCAGACCAGCGGCGCTTGCGCGCCACCACGAAACGGACCGTGTCCGCGATCCAGTCGGAGTCGGTCCGCAGCACCAGGTGCCCGGCACCCGCGCGGCGCAGCCCGGCCGCCACCTCGCCCCGGTGCTCCGCGGCCGCCGCGTTGAACTCCTTGCGCAGCAACGCGGACGCGGTCACCTCGCGCTGCCGTCCCGTCTCCGGGTCGGACAGCACGACGGTGCCGACCTCGGGCAGGTCGACGTCACGCGGGTCGACGATCTCGATGGCGACGATGTCGTGCCGTGCGGACAACGCCCGCAGCGGCCGCTGCCACTCCATGCCGCCGAGGAAGTCGGAGAGCACCACGATCAGGCCGCGGCGGCGCGGCGGCCGGCGCAGCTGCTCCAGCAACGCCGCCAGGTCGCCGCGGGTGCCCTCGGGTGCCCGGTCGATCTCGGCGATCTTGCGGATCATGCCGCGCGCGTGCGCCAGTCCGCCGCGGGCCGGGATGCGGACGTTCTCGGCGCCCGTCGAGACGGCGGCGCCGATGCGGTTGCCGCCGCCGCGCGTCAGGTGCGCGACCGCGGCCGTCGCGGCGATGACCAGGTCGCGCTTCTCGCAGGCCGCGGTGCCGAAGTCGAGCGACGGCGACAGGTCGATCGCCAGCCACGTCTCCAGCTCGCGGTCGGCGACCGTCTCGCGGATGTGCGGGATCGTCGTGCGCGCCGTGACCGCCCAGTCCATCCGGCGCACGTCGTCGCCGGGCTGGTAGGTGCGGGCCTCACCCGGTTCGGTGCCCGGCCCCGGCACGAGACCGAGGTGGTTGCCCTGGAGCAGGCCGTCGAGGCGGCGCCGGACGTCGAGCTCCAGCATGCGCAGCGCGGCCTCCATGCGGACACCGCGCAGGACGGGAGGGGCCCAGGACGGACGCTCGTCGGCTTTGTCCCCGGGGCTCACGGCCTACCAGCCGGAACCGGCTGCTGCGGACGGGCCGACACCTGCGGCAGCGGCACGATCTGCAGCACGCGGGTGATGATGTGGTCGATCGGCACGCCGTCGGCCAGCGCGTCGTAGGAGAGCACGAGGCGGTGGCGCAGCACGTCCGGGACGACGTCCACGACGTCCTGCGGCAGCACGTAGTCGCGGCCGCGGACCAGCGCCAGGCCGCGGGCGGCGGCGATGATGCCGAGCGACGCGCGCGGCGAGGCACCGTAGGCGACCCAGCCGGCGACGTCGGTGAGGCCGTGCTCACCGGGCGCGCGGGTCGCGATCACGAGGCGCACCACGTAGTCGACGAGCGCGTGGTGGACGAAGACGCGCGACGCCACGCCCTGCAGGCGCACCAGCTCCTCCGGCGAGAGGACCTGGTTCGGCGTGGGCGCCTCGACGCCCATCCGGTAGACGATCTCGCGCTCCTCCTCGGCGGTCGGGTACTCGACCTGGATCTTGAAGAGGAACCGGTCGCGCTGCGCCTCGGGCAGCGGGTAGACGCCCTCGTTCTCGATCGGGTTCTGCGTCGCGAGGACGAGGAACGGGTTCGGCATCGGGAACGTCCTGCCGCCGATCGACACGTGCCGCTCGGCCATCACCTCGAGCATCGCCGACTGCACCTTGGCGGGCGCGCGGTTGATCTCGTCGGCGAGGACGAAGTTCGCGACGACGGGACCCAGCTCGACGTCGAACGCCTCGCTGGACTGGCGGTAGATGCGGGTGCCGAGGATGTCGGCGGGCACCAGGTCGGGCGTGAACTGCACGCGCGAGAACGAGCCGCCGACCACGCGGGCGAACGTCTCGACGGCGAGCGTCTTCGCGACGCCCGGCACACCTTCGAGCAGCAGATGGCCCTTGGCCAGCAGACCCACGAGCATCCGCTCGACGAGCCGGTCCTGGCCGACGATCACCCGCTTCACCTCGAACACGGTGCGTTCGAGCAGCTGGGCGTCACGAGCCGGGGTGACGGGCGCCGGTGCGTTCGGCGTTGCCTCGGCGGCGGGCTCGGTCACGTGCGGGCCTCCATGCAGAACAGGGTTGTACCGATCGTGGAACAGTCTTACCCGCCGCCTGTTCAACCGCTGTGAAGGGTGTCCAGGTCGGAGGGTGTGTCGACGTCGCGCGCCTCACCCGGCAGGGCGGGCACCTCGACGGGGTGGAGCTGCCGCAGAGTCTTGCGCAACGGCAGGTCGCGTGGATCTTCGGGGAGGGCTCCGCGCAGGTCGGCGGAGCTCCACACGCCGATCAGCCACTGCACGCGGTCGTCCCTGAGCACGGCGTTCGCCCCCACCGCCCGCAGGCGCGCGATCGTGTCCCCCGTGAGGCCGGGCTGGTCGACGGCGAGGACGGCGACCCATTCCTCGGCGACCTCCGCGAGCCCGGCGGCCAGCCCGGCCAGCGGGCCGCCTCCCGGCGGGTCCTCCCGCGCCCAGACGACCCCCGGAACGTCCTTCTCGGGGCCCACAACGACTCTGGTGGTCGCATCGTCCACAACCGACAGCACGTGGTCGAGCAGCGTCGCTTCCCGAAAGGACAGTGCCGCCTTGTCGACACCGCCGAGCCGTTCGCCCCTGCCGCCGGTCAGGACGATCGCCGCGTAGGTCCCCGGTTCCCCGGCCGGTCCGCGCCCGCTCATCGCCCCAGTCAAACAGACGCGCACGTCCCGCGCGCACGAAGCGGCCGGGGTCAGCTCCCGCCGAGGTGCACGGCGTCGAGGCGGGTGAGCTCCTCCGGGGTGAGGACCAGCCCGCCCGCCTCGACGTTCTGGCGCAGGTGGTCCGGGTCGCCGGTGCCGGGGATGACGAGCACGTGCGGTCCCCTGGCGAGCGTCCAGGCCAGCCGGACCTGGGCGGCCGAGACGCCGTGGCCCTCCGCGATCGCGGTGACCTCGTCGTCCTCGGTGGACGTCCCGGCCTCCTGGTTGGCCCCGGCGAGTGCGAAGAACGGGACGAACGCGACACCCCGCTCGCCGCAGACGCCGAGGAAGTCGTCCTGCTCGGGGTGGTGCCCGAGGCCGTAGGAGTTCTGCACGCACACCACGGGCGCGACCCGCTGCGCCTGGTCGAGGTGGTGCGGCTTGACGTTGGACAGCCCGAGGTGCCGGACCAGCCCCTGCTCCCGGAGCCGCGCGAGCGCCGCGAAGTGGTCCGTCACGTCGTCGAGCCCGCTGACGCGCAGGTTGACCACGTCGAGGTGGTCGCGCCCGAGCTGCCGCAGGTTCTCCTCGACCTGGCCCCGGAGCTGGCCGGGCCGCGCGAGCGGCAGCCACTCCCCCTGCGGCGTCCTGCCCGGCCCGACCTTGGTGACGATCACCAGGTCCTCGGGGTAGGGCGCGAGCGCGCTGTTGATCAGCTCGTTGGCCGACCGCGTGGCCGAGAAGTAGAAGGCGGCCGTGTCGACGTGGTTGACGCCGAGTTCGATGGCCTTCCTGAGGACCTCGACGGCCTGGGCCCGGCTCCGCGGCCTCGCCCGCGGGTCGAACGCCGTTCCCTCCTGCGGCAGGCGCATCGCGCCGAAGCCGATCCGATTCACGGTGAGGTCACCCAGTCGCCACGTCACCCCCGCCACTGTGCCAGCCTGGGGGCCGTGGAACTGTTCACGCTCGCCGAAGCCAGGACCGAGCTGGCCCGCCTGCTGCCGACGCTGGACGAGATCGTGCGCCTGCGCGCCGACGCCGCCGAGCTGGCCGCGGGAGGCTCCGAGCTGGGCGGCCTGCCGGAGTTCAAGGCGGCGCAGGCCAGGCTCGACGACCTGATGGAGTCCGTGCAGCGGACCGGGGCCGAGCTGAAGGGCTTCGCGCCGCTGCTGGTCGACTTCCCGTCGTCGAGGGACGGCGTGCCGGTGCTGCTGTGCTGGCTGGAGGGCGACCGCGAGCTGGGCTGGTACCACCGGGCGGACCTGGGGATCGCGGGCCGCCGCCCGCTCTGATCTTCCCGCGGTGACCGGATCCGTCCGCTCCCCGTCCTGGTCGTGCCTGTCCCCGCCTCTCGCGCCCGGCGAGGCTGGGGGCATGAAGCGAGCATTGATCGTCATCGACGTCCAGGAGTCGTTCCGGCAGCGCCCGAACTGGGCCGAGGTGTCGGACCCGGACATCGCGGGCAAGGTCGGGCAGCTGGTCGACCTGGCCCGCGACAGCGGCGACCTCGTCGTCTGGGTGCTGCACTCCGAGCCCGGCAGCGGTGACGTCTTCGACCCGGCCCTCGGGCACGTCCGGTTGATCGACGGGCTCAAGCCGCTCGACGGCGAGCAGGTGCTGACCAAGACGTCGCACAACGCGTTCACCACGACGAACCTCCAGCAGACGCTCACCCACCACGGCGTGCGCGAGCTGCTGATCAGCGGTATCCGGACCGAGCAGTGCTGCGAGACGACCACTCGGGTGGGGTCGGACCTCGGGTTCGACATGACGTTCGTGACCGACGCGACCGCGACCACGCCGCTGGCGCACTGGCGGACCGGGGAGGTGCTCGGGGTCGGGGACATCATCGCGCGGACCGAGTACGTCCTGGCCGGCCGGTTCGCGCGGATCTCGGACGTCGCTACGCTGACCGGATCGTGACCAGAGTCGTCTTCCTGCTCGTACCGGGAGTGCACCTGCTCGACCTCGCGGGGCCGGCGCAGGTGTTCTCCAGCGCTGCCGACCTCGTCGACGGCTACGCGCTGTCGTACGTGGGCGACATGGAGACAGTGCCCAGCCATCAGGGCGTGCCGCTGGGTGCGTCCCGTGAGCTGCCCTCTCTCGACGTGGACGACCTCGTGTTCGTGCCGGGGTGGCGGTCGCCGAAGATCGCCGGGACCGGGCACCTGAGTGAGCGGGCATTGGAGTGGTTACGCGCGCACCACGCCCACGGCGGCACGGTCGCGAGTGTGTGCGCCGGCGCGGACGCGTTGGGACGCGCCGGTTTGCTCGATGGCCGCAGGTGCACCACGCATCACGAACTGCAGGACGAGCTCGAACGGCGCTACCCCGCGGCACGGGTTGTGCGTGACGTTCTGTTCGTGGAGGACGACAGGGTCGTGACGTCCGCGGGCATCGCGAGTGGAATCGACCTGGCGTTGCACCTCATCGCCGTGCGCCACGGACCCGTTGTGGCGGCGGCGATCGCACGCACGATGGTCGTCTTCGCGCGCAGGAACGGCGACGACCACCAGGCGAGTGTGCTGCTGCGGCACCGGTCGCACGTGAACGAGACCGTGCACCGCGTTCAGGACGTCATCGAGTCCCGTGTGGCCGACCGGCTTTCGTTGGCGGAACTGGCAGATCTCGCCGGGTGCAGCGAACGGACCGTGACGCGGCTGTTCGGCCGTGCGACCGGCATGACGCCGTTGAAGTACCAGCAGGCGTTGCGCGTCGAACGGGCCGAGCACCTGATCGGTCAAGGCGCCACCGTCGAGACGGCGGCGCGCCGGGTCGGGTTCGAGGACGCCCGGATGTTGCGCCGCCTGCGTTCCCGAGGCCTAAGCTGACCGGGTGACCACCCTCGCGAACCGCTCCCGCACCGCGCTGCTCGTGATCGACGTGCAGAACGGGGTGGTCGAGCACGCCCACAACCGCGACGAGGTCGTGGCCAACGTCGCCACCCTGGTCGGCAAGGCCCGCGCGGCCGGCGTCGACGTCGTGTGGGTGCAGCACAGCAACCCCGAGCACCTGCCCCGGGAGTCCGACGGCTGGCAGTTCGTGCCGGAGCTGGTGGTCGCCGACGGCGAACCCGTGGTGCACAAGACGTACGCCGACTCGTTCGAGGCGACCGACCTCGAGGAAGTGCTGGCGGGCAAGGGGATCGGCAGCCTGGTGGTGTCCGGCGCGCAGACCGACGAGTGCATCCGCTCGACGCTGCACGGCGCGATCGTCCGCGGCTACGACGCCCTGCTCGTGAGCGACGCGCACACGACCGAGGACCTGTCGGAGTGGGGCGCGCCCACCCCGGACAAGGTCGTCGCGCACACCAACCTCTACTGGGAGAACCACACGGCCCCCGGCCGCACCGCCGGGGTCGTCACGACCGAGGACGCGTTCAAGCCCGCGTGAGCAGGTGCCGGCTCGGGCTGTAGTCGATCTTCCAGTCCTCGTAGACGCCGCACAGGCCGCACGCGAGGCAGCGCAGCCCGACGGTCACCCAGCGCACCTCGCCGTCGGGCAGGCACGACAGCCCGAGCGCGGCGGCGAACTCCTCGCCGCCGCAGGTGCAGGCGCACTCCTCGGCGTCGTCCTCGTCCCAGAACTCGTCCGAGTCGGCGACGAACTCCTTCAGGCCGCACCCGAGGCAGGTCCGGCGCACCGCCTGGTCGCCGGTCAGCTGGACCTCGAACGCCCTGCCGCCGCACCCCGAGCACACCGACTCGACGACGTGCGTGACCTCGTACCCGTCCTCCTGGTACGCGCGGACGGCCTCGTCGAGCGTCATCCCGCCACCCGGTTGATCTCGTCGCTGCGCAGCACGCGGTCCGAGTGCGCGCCCCCGGCCAGCGCGACCATCGCCCGGCCGAGCTGGTCGGTGCTCGTGACGGACTTCGGCGCCACCCTCGCGAGCACCGGGTACAGCCACGCGGACCACGAGTAGACGTAGCGGTAGATGCGGGTGCGCGACTGGATCCCGTGCCGCGGCTGGATGAACCCGGGCCGCACCACGAACACCGCGCGTTCCAACGCGAGCAGCTCGTTCTCCGTGCGCCCCTTGACCCGTGCCCACATCGTCTTGCTCTCGGCGTTGGCCCCTTGGCCCGACACGTACACATACGTGCCACCAACAACACGCGCGGCCTCAAGCGCGTAGTCATGCGTCACGGGCGTGTATTCGGCCTCGCTCAAACCGGCCGACGTCACGCCCACGCAGTAGAAACACGCGTCGGCGTCAGCCAGTTCGTCAGCAATCGGTGACAGGTCACCGAAGTCGGCGTGCACGACGTGCCGCCACTTGGGATCGCTCGTCTGCAGCGGTGACCGCCCCACCGTCACGATCGACGTCACCGCGGGGTCGAGCAGGCACTCCCGCAGCGCACCCTGCCCGACCATGCCGGACGCGCCGAACACCACGATCTTCACCCGGCAAAACTAGCCTTCACCGCGGCGGTGACGCGCTCGTGGTCCCCCGTGGCCAGCAGGTCGAGCAACGCACCCCGCACCAGCGCGAGGTCCCGGGTGCGTTCGGCCAGGCCTTCCTGCGTGTCCCGGACGTCCTCGGCCTGCGAGGCCTTCAGCACCTCCAGCCAGTCCTCCACGGTGGCCTTCGCGAACCCCGCCCACGCGCCGTCCGGCTCCACCAGCGACCGCGCGTACGCCTCCAGCCACAACGTGAGCAGCGGCCGGTGCGCGGGCTCGACCAGCCAGTCCCACAACCGCGGCACCACCCCCGGCCCGGTCCCGACGTCGCCGAGCAACGCCAGCTCGTCGGCCCTCGCTCGCGCCAGCAACGCCCTGACCAGCCCGTCCTTGCTTCCGAACAGGTAGAGCAGCACCCGCGTGCTGGACCCGATGGCCGCCGCCAGCGGCCGCAACGACACGTCGGCCAGCCCGTGCGCGAGCACGTACCGGTAGGCGGCTTCGAGCAGTTCGGTCTCCCGCACGGACGGCATGGCGCTATTCTCGCATTACTGAAACAGTCGTGTCAGTGGAGGCGTCATGCAGATCCGACCCCTGGGCAAGCCCGGCGACCTGGGCTGGGTCGTCCAGGCCCACGGCGAGCTCTACGCGAGCGAGTTCGGCTGGGACGCCTCGTTCGAGGCGATGGTCGCCAAGATCGTCGGCGACTACGCCGCGGACCACACCGACCGCGAGGCCGCCTGGATCGCCGAACTGGACGGCAAGCGCGTCGGCTGCGTCTTCTGCGTCCGCGAGTCCGGCACGACCGCGAAGCTGCGCGTGCTGCTCGTGCACCCCGACGCCCGCGGCCACGGCGCCGGCGGCAGGCTCGTCGACACGTGCCTCGAGTTCGCCCGGCAGGCCGGGTACGAGCGCATGGTGCTGTGGA
Organism: Lentzea sp.; assembly: GCF_036380075.1. Taxonomy (NCBI): domain Bacteria; kingdom Bacillati; phylum Actinomycetota; class Actinomycetes; order Pseudonocardiales; family Pseudonocardiaceae; genus Lentzea; species Lentzea sp. Next base: position 66,086 of record NZ_DASVFL010000179.1, read on the forward strand.
CCGTGGACGGGCTCGCCTCGGCGCGGAAGATCTACGAGGGGCGCGGGTTCGCGCTGGTCGAGGAGACGCCGCAGCGCGGCTTCGGGCACGACGTCGTCGGGCAGCTCTGGGCCCGCGACCTCCAGCCCCCGGTCAGAGCATCCGGGTCACGTACGGCATGATGCCGCCGTACCGCACCGGCGAGATCCGCACCACCGCACCGGAATGCGGCGCCTCCACCATCATCCCGCCGCCCAGGTACAGCGCCACGTGCGTGCCGCCGCCCGGTCCCCAGAAGATCATGTCGCCGGGCGCCATCTGCGAGAGCGGCACCAGGCGTCCCGAGGTGTACTGGTAGCCGCTGTAGTGCGGCAGGTACACGCCGGCGCCGGCGAAGGCGTACATCATCAGGCCGGAGCAGTCGAAGCCGATCTTGGCGTAGTCGCCGTAGTAGTCGGCGACGCCGCCGTCGCGCACGCCGTACGTCGGGCCGTTGTAGTTGCCGCCGCCCCACGCGTAGATGACGCCGCGTTGTGCCAGCGCGCGGTTGATGACGGTCTGCACGCGGTTGCCCGACGGCGCGGGTGCGGCGGCGACGGGACGGCGTTGCGGCGGGGCCTGAGCGGCGGCCTGCGACGCGGCGGCGGCCGCTGCCCGGCGGGCGTTCTCCGCTTCCTCGGCCTGCTTCGCCGCGACCCACTGGTCGTACTGCTGCCGTTGGGCTTCGAGGCCGTTGGCCTGGCCGCGGGCGGCAGCGAGCTCTCGTTCGACGGCGTCCTTGTCGGACTGCAGCTCGGCCGTCGCGGTGGCCTGCGCCGAGTGCGCCTCCACGGCCACCTGCTGGGCCTGCTCGGCCACCTTCTTCGCCTCGTCGGCGGCCGCCTGCTTCTGCTCGGCCTTCTTCAGCGCGGCGCGGGCGGCGGAGTCGAGGTTGGCGGCGGTGCCCTGGTCGCGGGTGACCTGGTCGAGGCGGTTGAGGCTCGACGCCGACACCGCCTCCAGCAGCTGGGCCCTGGCCAGCAGGTCCTCCGGCGACTTGGCCCCGATGTAGGCCGAGAACGACCCCACGGTGGTGCCCTGGGCGTAGGAGGCGGCGGCGAACTCGTCCAGCTCGCGGCGGCTCTGCTCCACGGCCGCGGTCGCCGCGTCGGCCTGGACGCGCGCGGAGGACGCGTCGCGGCGGGCGGCCTCGGCCTCCGAGATCGCCGTCTCCAGGTCGACGCGGGCCTTGTTCGCGAGCTCGCGCTTGTACGAGACCTCGTCGAGCAGCTCCTGCAGCCGCGACTCGGCCTGCGTCAGGCGCCCGGTCAGCTCCCCGACGCGGGCCGCCTTCGCGTCCGCCTCCGCCCGCGACGCCGAGATCTCCGAGTCGCTCGGGTTCGGCGGAGGCGGCGGCACGGCGTTGGCAGTCCCCGTGAGGACAACGGTCAACAACGCCACCACGGCGGAGAGTCGAGTCAACACTGAGCATCACCTCCGACCGAATTAGACCAATCAGACTCACCCGGCGCATCTGGAACTCACGCACCGTCAACCACTCGTGTCACAGTGGAACACGGACGGTGGTCCTTTTGGGACGATCGGAGGTCCGCGTGTCGCCGGTATGGACCAGCGTTGGTCCGCCCCCTAGTGCGCGAACTCGGTGGACGGTTCGGTGGCGTAGTTCTCCCAGATCGGCGCCATCGTCTCGCGGGTCATCGGCTGCCCGGACTCGACCATCGCCTTGAGGTCGCGGAAGTACTGCACGTAGAGGTCCGGCGTGAACGTGTTCAGCATGACCGCCGGAACGTCGCCCACGTTGGCGAACGTGTGCGGCGCCCCCGGCGGCACCGTGACCCACGTACCGGCGCCGACGTCGTGGCTGTCCTCGCCGATCGTGAACCGCAGGCTGCCCGAGAGCACGTAGAAGCCCTCGTCGTGCTGCGCGTGGCGGTGCTGCGGCGGGCCGGGGGTGTGCGGCGGGACGACGACCTCGCCGATCCCCAGCCGGTGGGCGGTGTTGCTGCCGTCCTCGAGGATCCGGATCCGCGACGGGCCGTTGGTGATGAGCTCGCCCTCGCCGGGACGCACGATCGAGACGGTGACCATGACGAAGCCTCCTAGGTGATTTCAGCTTGTGCAATCACCGTAGCACCAGTGACTGCACATCGTGCAATCGCTAGGCTCACGCCATGCCGCGATGGAAACCGGACGCAGCCGAGCGCCTCGAGACCGCCGCGCTGGAGCTCTTCGGCGAGCAGGGGTTCGAGCGCACGACGATCGCCGAGATCGCCGACCGGGCCGGGCTCACCCAGCGGACGTTCTTCAACCACTTCGCCGACAAGCGCGAGGTGTTGTTCAGGATGGGCCCCGACCTGGAACGGGCGCTCGTCGCCGAGATCTCCGCCGGCGACGCCGACCTTCCGGCGCTCGACACCGCCGTGCGCGCGATGGGGGTCGTCGCCGACGAGATGCTCGAGATCCGCCGCGACGCGGCGAAGCGCCGTTACTCCGTCATCGCGGCCAACCCGGAGCTGCTGGAGCGCGAGCTCGGCAAGAACGCGGCTCTCACCGAGGCCATCGCGGACGCGCTGAACTCACGGGGGTGCGATCCCGAGAGCGCGTTCATCACCGCCGCCGCCGCGATGCTCGCGCAGCAGACGGCGTTGCGGGCGTGGACGCGACCGGGCGAGACCCGGACCTTGCGCGAGCTCCTCCAGCACTCGGTCCGAGCCCTGCGCACCACCGTCGGCGCTAGTTGACGCCCCGTTCCCGGCCGGTCCAGTACGGCTCGCGGAGCTTGAACTTCTGGATCTTGCCGGTCGCGGTGCGCGGGATCGCGTCGCGGAACTCGACCGACGTCGGCGCCTTGTAGCCGGCGAGCCGCTCCTTGCAGTGCTTGATCAGCTCTGCCTCGGTGACGTCGCCGGAGCGCACCACCAGCGCCTTGATCGTCTCGCCCCACTTCTCGTCGGGCACGCCGATCACCGCGACCTCGGCGACGGCCGGGTGCGAGAACAGGCAGTCCTCGACCTCGATCGACGAAACGTTCTCGCCGCCGGTGATGATCACGTCCTTCTTGCGGTCGGAGATCGTCAGGTAGCCCTGGTCGTCGAAGTGGCCGCCGTCGCCGGTGCGGAACCAGCCGTCCTCGATGGCGTCGGCGGTGGCCTCCGGGTTCTCCCAGTAGCCCTCCATGACCACGTTGGACCGCGCGAGGACCTCGCCGGTGTCGGAGATCCGCAGCTTCGCGCCCAACGCCGGCGCGCCCGCCCGTGACTGGAGGCGGGCCTTCTCCTCGCCGGACGGGCCCGGCTGGGCGCGGTTGAACGTGAGCAGCGGCGCCGTCTCGGTCAGGCCGTAGATCTGCAGGAACTCCCAGCCGAGCTCCTCGGTCACGCGCTGGATCGTGCGCGAGGGCGGTGGCGCACCGGCACACACGATCCGCACGGTGTCACGGCCGGGGATCTCGCCGTCCCACGTCTGGGCGGCGTCCAGCACGGCGTTCCACACGGCCGGCGCACCGCACATGAGCGTGACGCCGTGGTCGCGCACACGGCGCAGGATCTCGGCGCCGTCGACCTTGCGCAGCACCACCTGCGGCACGCCCAGGCCCGTCAGCCCGAACGGCATGCCCCAGCCGTTGCAGTGGAACATCGGCAGCACGTGCATGTACACGTCGCCTTCCCACGCACGGGTGTGCATGGCGAACGTGACCGCGTTCAGCCAGATGTTGCGGTGCGTCAGCTGCACGCCCTTGGGCCGCGCGGTGGTGCCCGAGGTGTAGTTGATGGTCGCGGTGGCGTCCTCCGACGGCGCGCTCCACGGCCGTGGCTCCACATCGAACCGCAGCAGCGACTCCGACTCCTCGCCCAACGTGAAGCGGTGCTTCGCGGTGACGTCGTCCAGTGACAGCTCCGGGTCGAGGAACAACGCCGACGCGCCGCTGTGCTCGACGATGTACTTCACCTCGTCGGGACGCAGGCGGAAGTTCACCGGCACGCAGATCCGCCCGCTGCCGGGCACGGCGTGCAGCAGCTCCAGCATCCGCGCCGAGTTGTGGCTGACGACGGCGACGCGCTCGCCCTCGCCGATGCCCAGGGCGTCGAGCCCTGCCTGCCATGCGCGCACACGGCCGGCCATCTGCGCGTACGTCGTCGTCTCGACCGGCCCGGCCGGCTGGTCGGGCTCGTCGACGGTCGCCGTCGTCGCCGGGAACGCGATCGACGCCCGGTCCAGGAAGTCCGTGGTGATCAGCGGTACGCGCATGTCACGACACTACGACCAGGTGCTCGGATCTCCCCAGGACGAGAACCGGCCTCCCCCGGATGGAGGAACGGAGCTGAGGTCGGGCAGCACCTCGCCGACCGGTTCGTGCAGCACCACGGCCGCCACGGAGTCGTACGGCGTCGGTTCGGCGTTGCAGATGATGACCTGGGCGCCCGCCTTGGCCGCCAGCGGCACGAGACCCGCGGCGGGTTGCACGGAGAGCGACGTGCCGGCCACGAGGAGCACGTCGCAGTCGAGCACGGCGAGGCGGGCGCGGCGCAGCACCTCCCCGTCGAGCTCCTGCCCGAACGAGATCGTGGCGGACTTGAGGATTCCGCCGCAGCGCAGGCATTCCGGCTCCGGATCGCCGTCCGCGACGCGCTTCAAGGCGTCGCGCATCGGGCCCGTCGCACCGCAGTGCAGGCACACGGTCGCGTGCAGGGTGCCGTGCAGCTCCAGCACGCGGTGCGGGTCGGAACCCGCTTTCTGGTGCAGGCCGTCGATGTTCTGCGTGACGACGGTGCGCAGCCGCCCCGACCGTTCCAGCTCCACCAGCGCCTTGTGCGCGGGATTGGGCTTCGCGGTCCACACCGGACTGCCCAGGCGCGTGCGCCACGCGAGCCTGCGCACCTCGGGGTCGGCGAGGTAGGCGTCCACAGAGGCGCCGCGGCCGGCGTCGGCGTCGCGGGTCCACAGCCCGTCGGGCCCGCGGAAGTCGGGGATGCCCGAGTCGGTGGAGACTCCCGCGCCGGTCAGCACCGTGATCCGGTGCGCCGAAGCGACCAGCGCCCGTGCCGCCGCGCACGCCTGGGAGACCATCGGTTCACACTAGTCGCGTGCGCAGCGCAGTGGGAGCCGCCATCGCGGCAGTGGGCTTGGTCACGTCGATCGCCGGGACTTTCCTGCCCTGGCTGAAATCCGGATCGACCACGAGGGACAGTTACGAGGTGCTCTCGCTCCGTGGTTTCGCCGGGCTGGACGGGGTGGCGGGCACGGTCGTGACGGCGGTCTGGGTGGGTCTGACGCCCCTCGCCATGATCGCCGCCGCCCTCTTCGTGTTCCGATTTAGTCGGTTTGCCGCGTGCGTGGGCCTCCTCTTTGGCACCATCAGTGGAACCGTGGCCCTACTAGCCACAGTCCAAGGGGATAACAAGGGTTCATTGGTCGGAATCAGCACCGCTGGACCGGTCACCACCCTTGCCGGTGCCGTACTGACGATCGCGGGGGCGATCACGGTGCTCACCTCGTCCAGGCGCAGCGCAGTGAGAACTCCAGGAGGGAACCCGTGAGCTACCCAGGTGGTGGCGGCGGCCAGTGGCAGCCGCAGAACAACCCGTACGGGCAGCAGCCCCAGCAGCCCCAGCAGGGCGGCTACCAGCAGCAGCCAGGTGGCTACCCGCAGCAGGGCGGCTACCCGCAGACCGGGCCCCAGGGGTTCCCGCAGCAGCCCCAGCAGGGCTTCCCGCAGACCGGGCCGCAGGGCTTCCCCCAGCAGGGGTTCCCGCAGCAGGGCTTTCCCCAGCAGGGCTTCGAGCAGCAGCCGTACGGCTACGCGCCGATGGGCGGCGAGCCGCCGAAGAAGAAGCGCACCGGCCTGGTCGTCACGGCCGTCGTCGCGGTGCTGCTGCTGATCGGCGGCGGCGTCACGTACTTCGCGGTGCTGAAGTCCGACCCGGCGGCGAACGCGGGCCAGGACACGCCGGAGGTCGCGGCGAAGAACCTGATCGAGCAGCTCGGCAGCGGTGACGTCGTCGGCATCATGGCCTCGCTGGCGCCCGCGGAGGCGGCGCTGTCGAAGGACTACATGGAGTCGATGACGAAGGAGATGAAGCGCCTCGAGATCCTCAAGCCCGAGGCCGACCCGAACAAGCTCACGGGCGTCGAGTTCAAGAGCGAGAACATCAAGTTCGACGAGGCCAAGGCCGAGAAGATCAACGACCACCTCACCATCAACAAGCTGGTCGAGGGCAAGATCACGATCACGTCGGACGCGTCGAAGATCCCGCTGACCGACAAGCTCGTCGACGCGCTGGGCGACGACATCAACCTCACGTCGTCGAAGTCCGAGACCGTCGACATCACCGCCGAGGTGCAGAAGCGCGGCACCCCGATCGGCATCGCGTCGATCAAGGTCGGCGACAAGTGGTACCCGAGCGCCTTCTACACGATCGCCAACGCGGTCCTGGAGGAGGAGAAGCTCAAGTGGCCGCAGTCCGGTTTCGCGCCCGAGGGCGCGAGCTCGCCGGAGGACGCCGCGAAGAACCTGGTCAACGCCGCGCTGGACGGTGACCTGAAGAAGGTCATCACGCTGCTGCCGCCGGACGAGGCCGGTGTGCTGCAGGACCTCGGCCCGCTGCTGCTGGAGCAGGCCGGTCGCATGGACAAGACCGGCGCCAAGCTGAACGCGCTGGAGACCGACGTCAAGGACGTCGCCGGCGGCAAGCAGGTCACGGTGAAGAAGCTGTCGGTCACCGCCGAGGGCGAGACCGTCACGATCACCCGCGACGGCGACTGCTACGCCGCCGAGGTGCCCGGCCAGGGCACGCAGAAGCTGTGCGCCGACGAGATCACGCAGCTCGTCAAGCAGCAGGGCGGCAAGAACATGCCCGCGGAGGCCGCCGAGATCATCGGCCGCGTCGCCGGGTCCGTCATGAAGACCGGTGTCGGCGTCGTCGCCACCGAGGTCGACGGCAAGTGGTACGTGAGCCCGATCCGCTCGTACTACGAGCTGGCGCTGACGCTGTTCCGCGGCTTCGAGCCCAAGGACGTCGACGCGCTGATCGCGCTGATCAAGAAGTAAGTCCTCGCAGTTCGACCAGGGCCCTGTCATCCGCAACAGCGCGATGACAGGGCCCTGGCAGTTCCCGGGCCGAGTCTTGGCCCATGGACATTCAGGTTCTGATCATCGGCGCCGGCCCGACCGGCCTCACCCTCGCCCTCGACCTGCACCGCCGCGGCGTCCCGTTCCGGATCGTCGACGCCTCGCCCGCGCCGTTCGCCGGGTCGCGCGGCAAGGGTCTGCAGCCGCGCAGCATGGAGGTCCTCCACGACCTGGGCGTCATCGACGAGGTGCTGGCGTCCGGCCGGCTCGACATGGTCATGCGCGCCTACAAAGGCCGCGAGGTGGTGCGAGAGTGGGACGTGCACGAGGGCCGCCACCCCACCGCCGACCGCCCTTACGCGCGCACGATGCTCATCCCGCAGTTCCGCGTCGAGCAGATCCTGCGCGACGCACTCCCCCAGCCCGTCGAGTACGGGATGCCGCTGACGTCGTTCACGCAGGACGACTCCGGTGTGACCGCCGTGGTCGGCGGTGAGACCGTGCGCGCCAAGTACCTCGTCGGGTGCGATGGCGGGAAGTCGTTCGTGCGCAAGGAGCTCGGCGTGTCGTTCGTCGGCGAGACGCACGAGGACCAGCGGATGCTCGTCGGCGATCTCCGCCTCTCCGGTCTCGACCGCGACCACTGGCACCAATGGGGCGCCAGCAGGGAGACCTGGCTCGCGCTGTGCCCGTTGCCCGGCACGGAGGACCTCTTCCAGTTCCAGGCGGCCGGCGACGGCGAGCCGTCGCTGGAGCTGTACCGGGAGATCGTCCGCGACCGCACGGGCCTGGACGACGTGGTCGTGCACGACGCGACGTGGATGTCGTTGTACCGCATGAACGTCCGCATGGTCGACCGGTTCCGCGTCGGCCGGGTGTTCCTCGCGGGCGACGCGGCGCACGTGCACTCGCCCGCCGGGGCGCAGGGCATGAACACCGGCATCCAGGACGCCTACAACCTCGGCTGGAAGCTCGGGATGGAGACGCTGCTCGACACCTACGAGGCCGAGCGCAAGCCCGTCGCCGAGTGGCTGCTGGGCATGACGACCAGGATCATGTCGTCGGGCCACCCGTTCGAGAAGCGCGGCGACGAGACGTTGCAGCTGTCGTTGTCGTACCGGACGGCCGACGGCGAGGGCCTGCAGCCCGGTGACCGCATGCCCGACGGGATGACCGCCGAGGGCCGGATCTTCGACCTGTTGCGCGGACCCGACTTCGTGACCCTGGACCTCGCCGACGGCCCGGTGCTGGTGCGCCCGGACGGCTACGTCGCCGCGATCGGCCGGTCAGCGATCGACGCCTACTTCGGCGCGCACCCGGTCACGCAGCTGCACCACCGCCGGGTCGCTGCTGGGGCCGCCGCGTAGCCGTTCCGCCTCGTCCAGGACCTCCCCCGCGCCGCGGGGGTCGCCCTGGGCGAACACCCAGTCCGCGTACCACTCCAGCACCAGCGCCCTGGCCGGCCCGTCGGCGCTCGCGCGCACGGTCTCCAGCGCCTTCCCGTGGTGCTGACCCGCCTCGGCCAGGTTCCCGAGACGGGTCAGCGCGAGCCCGAGTCCGGCGTGGACGGTGGCCCGGAACTGGTGCGCGGGCGAGCCCCGCGTCCCGTCGAGCGCCTGCCGGTACAGCGCCACGGCCTGCTCGAAGTCACCGCTGAAGTACGCCATCTCGCCGTGGACCTGCGCGAACCGCGCGCGATCCAGCTCGTGCTGCGCCGCCGGCACCAGCTCCAGGTCCTCGCGGGCCCCGGCGAAGTCGCCGATCCGGATCTTGATGCGCGCCGCCTGCATGAGCACCGACATCGGCACCAGCACGGTCTCCGGCTCCCCCAGCTCCGCCGCCACCCGCCGGGCCTCGGACACCGCCTGGAACGCCTCCGCGAACGCGCCGCGGTTGATCAGCACCATGACCAGGCACGACAGCCCGAACACCACCGCCCACCGGTCACCGACGGCCCGGAACCCCTCCAGCGCCTCCCGGTACCCGGCCTCCGCCCGCGGCGCCGCCCCCTCGCTGAACTCACCGGCCACGAGCCCCCGCACGAGCGCAGCGAACGCCCGCATCCACGCGTCGGGCGACCCCTCCAGCCGCCCCGCGAGCACTACGAGCCGCTCCCCGAGCGCGGTCTCCCCCCACACCTGCCCGCTGGTCAGCATCAACGCGCACAACGCCGTCGGCAGGTCCTCCTGCCACAGCCGTTCCGAGGCGGCGAACACGGCGGGCGTGCCGATCGAGTTCATCACCTCCGACAGCGGATCGCCGGGCGTGAGCAGCGCCCACCTGCGGATCTCCTCGAACCGCTTGGTCATCACCAGCCAGTGCCAGGTCCGCGCGGCCATCATCCGCCGCGCGACCGCGTGGTCGTGCTCGACCGCCCACGCCTGGGCGGCGTCGAGGTTGGCGCGTTCGACGTCGAACACCCTCAGCGCCTCGAGCTGCCGCGGCCCGCGCAGCAACGGCTCGTTCCGCTCGGCCAGGGCCACGTAGTAGGCGGCGTGCTTGGCGGGGTCGGTCGCGCCCTGCTCCTGGGCGTACTCGCGCACGGTCTCCAGGAGGCGGTAGCGCTCGCCCGACCGCACCACGAGGGACTTCTCGACGAGCGCGGCGAGCAGGTCCTCGGTGTCCCAGAGGTCCTGATCTTGTCGGGGGTACTGAGTACGGTGAGATGCAGGGGTTCCCGGTTCGGGGGTACCCCTGCGCGAGCCTGCTTCTGGGGCAGGGGGCAGGGCTGCGAGGCTCCCGTCCTCGGCCGCAGGCTGTGCGGTGAGCGGCATCGCGGGGAGGTCGCCGGGGCGGTGCGCGTCGCCGGACATCTCCCGGCCGCGGACACCGCCCGCTTCACCCGAGCCGTGCTGCCCCACACCGCCGGACAGCACTCGACCGCCACCGTCCTCGCCGCCGAGCACTCCGCCGCGTCCCGCCGAGCCGTCCGGCTCGGCCCCCGTGCCGCACACCTCGTGCACCGCCGGCGCGGTCGCCCCGCCCACGAACACCGCCAGCCGTGCCAGCAGCAGGCGTTCGGCGTCGTCCAGCAGCTCCCAGCTCCAGTCGACCACCGCCCGCAGCGTGCGGTGCCGCGCGGGCCCGGTGCGCGCTCCCCTGTCCAGCAGGCGCAGCCGGCTGTCCACACGCGACTCCAGCTGCGCCGCCGACAGCGACCGGGCCCGTGCCGCCGCCAGTTCGACGGCGAGCGGGATCCCGTCCAGGGCAGCACAAACCCGCCGTGCGACACCGGTGTCGTAGGCCGAGCCCACTCGGGTCGCGAACAGCCGCACGGCGTGGTCCAGCTCCAATGGCGCGACGGGGTGCACGACCTCGCCCGGGATGCCCAACGGCTCGCGTGAGGTCGCCAGCACGCGCGCGTCCGGCGCCTCGGCGAGCAGCCGGACGCACAGAGCGGCGGCCGCGTCGACGACGTGTTCGCAGTTGTCCAGCACCACCAGCGACGAGCCGAGGCGCGAGAACACCGGTGTGGCCAACGGGTTCGGGCCCAGCGCCGCGTCCAGGGCGGCCAACGGGTCCGCCGACGAGTCGAGCTCGACGAACCACGCCTGCGGGACCGACGCCGCGTGCGTCAGCGCCAGCCTGGTCTTGCCCACGCCGCCGAAGCCGGTCAGCGTCACCAACCGGTTGTCGCGCAACAACGACGCCAGTGCCACCAGGTCCGCGTCGCGGCCGACGAACGAGCCGACGGGTGCCGGCAGGTTGCCCCGCGGCCCGCGCTCGCGCAGCACCGCGAGGTGGGCAGCCGCCAGCGCCTCGCCGGGATCCACGCCCAGCGAGTCGGCCAGCGCCGTCCGCACGCGTTCGAACAACGCCAGCGCGTCCGAACGCCGACCGGCGGCGTGCAGCGCCAGCATCAGCCGGGCCTGCACGTCCTCCCGCAACGGGTGTGCGGCGGCCAAGGCCTCCAGACCCGCCAGGTCGTCGCGCAGCAACGCCAGCCGCACGGCCTCGTCGACGGCGAACGGCGCCTCCTCGAACGCCGCCCCGCGCCACAGCGACGCGTCACGGGTGCGCGCGAACTCCTCGACGTCGGTCGACGCCTCCAGCCGGTAACCCGACGCGTGCGACGACACCGACGACGCACCCACCGTGCGCCGCAGGCGCGACACCAGTGACTGCAACGCGGCGACACCGTCCACCGGCGGCTCGTCCGGCCACAGGTCGGCGACCAGCCGGTCGGCGGCGACCACCCGGCCCGGTTCCATCGCCAGGCGGATCAGCAACCACCGCAGCCGTTTCCCGCGCACCTCGACGGGAGCGCCGTCGACCACGACCTGAAGAGGCCCGAGAACGTCGACGCGCATCAGACCCGCCGCACACCCACGGCGACGGCGGCCGACACCAGCGCGACCCCGAACACCCCGGCCCACAGCACGGACAACGACACCGTGTTGTGCCCCAGCGCGTCCAGCACCCAGCCGAGCGGGGTCGCCCGCCCGAGCGGGTACGTCAGCACCACGACGGAGAACACGGCGAGCACCGTCCGCCCGATCGAGTCGAACACCGGCCTCGCGAACATCAGTCCCACACCAGAACCAAGCAGCGCACAGACAGTATGCGCGCCGAGTCCGACAAAAAACTCGCCCGCGGTGTACGGGTGCGGGTTCGTCACGACCGGCCACACCGCGGCGACCAGCGCCATGACGAGCGACAGGGACACCGCGACCAGCGCCGCGGCGGTCAGCACGCGGGACCAGCCGCCCGACGACACCACGGTGATCTCGCGCCGGACGGCGTCCTCGGACGTCGCCACCACCACGGCCGTCCAGGCCGCGATCGGGTACAGCAACGCCGCCGAACCCGAGTAGGCCTCCACCGGCTGCCCGGCGTCGGAGGAGAACAGCATCCCCAGCACGCCGAGGAACACCAGCAGGGGCGCCAGACAGCGCTGCCCGCGGAACACGTCGGCAGCGAGGTACCGCATCAGGACGATCACCGCACGCTCCGCACCGAACACCCGAGCCGCAACGCCTCGGCCAGCACGTGGTCGCTCCGGTCCGGCGCCACCACCACCCGTGCCGAGGTGCCGCGCGACAACACCGACCGCACGCCTTCCAGCGCCTCCAGCGCGTCCAGCCCCACGACCTGGCTGAGCTCGATCGTCACGTGCCCGCCGGCGAGGTCCACGCGCGTCGCCGAGGCGAGGTGTCCCTCGTGGTCGGACACCAGCGCCGTCCGTCCCTCCAGCAACGTCACCAGCTCGGCGGCGGCGGCCGGGTCGAGACCGGTCCACGGCTCGTCGAGCACCAGCAGGTCCGACGCCAGGAACGCCTGCGCCAGAGCGACCTTCTGCGCGTTGCCCTTGGACAGCTCCGACATCGGCGCCGTCATCGAACCGGCGAACCCCAGCCGTTCCAGCACGTCCGTCCCCCCGGCGCCGCGGATCCGGCCCATGTGCGCCAGATACGCCGAAGCGGACATCTTCACGTCCGACGGGAACCGTTCCGGCACGTAGCCGACGGACGCGGGCCGCGCGACCCGTCCCGACGTCGGCTTCAGGACACCGGCGGCGATCTTGAGCAGCGTGGACTTGCCGGTACCGTTCGCGCCGGTGAGCACGGTCAGGCCGGAGACTTCGAGGGTGAGGTCGCGCAGCACCCACGGTCCACGTCCGTAGCGCTTCGAAACCTGGTCGAGGAGCACCACGCCAAGATAGCCACCCACGGCGCCGCTTCCGCCAGCTTTGGCCGACCGCGTGCGTCCCAACCCGTCGTGGAATGTGCGAATCCACCGGCCCCACAGCATCAAGAACACTTTTCGTAGTTACCAAATAAACTCTCCGTCACGCCAAATCCATCACTGATCAATGTAGTCACGACTTACTTCACACGATCGAGTGAAAGGTGGCGACAAACCGTCACCCGGACAAGAAGGATGAGGTGCCTCCAGCCCAGTCGGACGAAATGCGGGTGACACCCCTGAAAAGCGGTACGCAATTCTCCTTCGACATGCTCGCCGGAGTGCTGACCGGACGCGACGCGGCGAACGCCACCGGCACTTTCCACATACCCGGGAATCCCGGCGGGGAAATCCACCTCCGCAATGGTGGGATAATCGGCGTGGAAAGCGCCGGCGCACCCGGCCCGGACGCGTTGTTGTTGCGCACGGGACGGATCAGCGAATCGGAGTGGACCGCCGCGCTCACCACCGGAACGCGCCGCGGCATCGGCGAGACCGAGCTGCACGTGGTCGCGATGATGGCCACGCACGACGCCGCGTTCACGATCGTGGCGGGCGAGGTCGAGGACTGCGTGTTCACCCCGCGCACGCACGACGTCGCCGTCCCGATGAGCGCCCCGGTCGACCCGCTCCACCTCCTGCGGGAGACGTCGCGCCGGATCACTTCGCTGCTCGCGATGGACCGCCCGCTCTGCCCCCATCGCGACCGGCTCGCGCCCTCCCGGGGCGCTCAGCTGCGGGTTCTCAGCCCCCTGCGCGCCGAGATCCTCGCGCACGCCACCGGCAGGCGCACACCGCGGGACATCGCGTTCGCGTCCGGCCGCAGCGTCTACCCGGTGACCGTCGAGGCGAGCCGGATGGTGGCCGACGGCCTGCTGGCGGTCGTGCCCGGCCTCTCGGTCGTCGTCCCGGCGTCGCGGCCCGTCATCCCGCTGCAGCCCCGGCGCCGGCCGGCCTCCGCCGACGACGTGCCGCTGCCCCGGTCGCTGAGGCCCCCACCGCCGCCCGAGCCACCAGAGAGGGAGAAACCGTGAACCACGACGTGCTGGCCGCCGAGCTGCACGGTTTGCGCGACCGCGTCACCGGCATCACGGATACGCTGCTCGCCGCCAACGACGGAATGCTGATTCTCGCCGACACGTCCGAGAGGATCGACACGGAGGTCATCTCCGCACTGGCCGCGGCCGATCTCGGAATCGCGCGGAGAACCAGCGAGGTCGCCGGCCAGGGCGCATTCCGCCAATCCATCGTCTACAACAGCGGCGGCTGCATGGCCGTGTACGCCGTCGGCGCTTTGGCGTTGATGGTCGTGCTGGGCGACGAAGGACTCAACGTGACGCGTCTGCACCAGGAGACGCAACCCGCGATCGAACGCATCAACTCCATTCTGACCGCCGCCTGAGAAGAAGTGTGAAATGACGATGCACAAGCTGAGCGACATACCCATGTCCGACCAGATGGCCGCACTGGTCCGGCACCTGCGGCAGGAGGTGCCGGGCTGCCTCGCCACGGGCGTCGTCGACATGGCGACGGGAATGCTGCTGTCGTTCGAGACGACCGACAGCCACCCGTCCGAGGTGCTCGACCTGCTCGCCGGCGCGACGCTCGACCTGTTCCAGGGCCGCACGGTGACGATGATCGAGGACATCTTCAAGGAGCGGCGCGGCATCTCGAGCACCGAGCACTACTTCCAGGAGGTGCTGGTCAACAGCACCAACCTCACGCACCTGTTCCTGCGCAGCAACCGCGACGAGGACGTGGTCGCCGTCGTCGTGTGCCCGAGGTCGGTCAACATCGGCATGCTCTTCGCCTCGGCCCGCCGGGTCGTCAGGGACCACGGCGGCGCGTAGCCACGCCGCCCTCCCGCGGGGTGGCCCGGCAACTCCTCCGGCCCGCCGGGCCGCCCCCACGGCGCCATCGGGGTGATCACGTGACTTAGGGCAACCTGGGTTGAACGCGATTACAGGACAAGCGTACTGTTTGGGGTCGAGGGGCAGTGGTCGACCGGTTGAGGAAGACTCTCCCCATACCCCGAACTGACCACTGCGCTGTCACCAGATGGAGTTGCACGTGACTGCACCAGCTAGCAAGGACAGCTTCGGCGCCCGCGGCACGCTCAACGTCGGCGACGCCTCGTACGAGGTGTTCCGGCTGAGCGCCGTGGAGGGCGCCGAGCGTCTTCCGTTCAGCCTGAAGATCCTGCTGGAGAACCTGCTGCGGACCGAGGACGGCGCGAACATCACCGCCGACCACGTGCGCGCTCTCGCCGGCTGGGACCCCACCGCCGAGCCCGACACCGAGATCCAGTTCACGCCTGCCCGCGTCGTGATGCAGGACTTCACCGGTGTGCCGTGCGTCGTCGACCTCGCCACCATGCGCGAGGCCGTCACCCAGCTCGGCGGCGACGCCGAGAAGGTCAACCCGCTCGCGCCGGCGGAGCTCGTGATCGACCACTCGGTCATCGCCGACGTCTTCGGCCGCCCGGACGCGTTCGAGCTGAACGTCGACCTGGAGTACGAGCGCAACCGCGAGCGCTACCAGTTCCTGCGCTGGGGCCAGACGGCGTTCGACGAGTTCAAGGTCGTCCCGCCCGGCACCGGCATCGTCCACCAGGTCAACATCGAGCACCTGGCCCGCGTCGTCATGGTCCGCAACGGCCAGGCGTACCCGGACACGCTGGTGGGCACCGACTCGCACACCACGATGGTCAACGGCATCGGCGTGCTGGGCTGGGGCGTCGGCGGCATCGAGGCCGAGGCCGCGATGCTCGGCCAGCCGGTCTCCATGCTGATCCCGCGCGTCGTGGGCTTCAAGCTCTCCGGCGAGCTGCCGGCGGGCGCCACCGCCACCGACCTCGTGCTCACGATCACCGAGATGCTGCGCAAGCAGGGCGTCGTCGGCAAGTTCGTCGAGTTCTACGGCGAGGGCGTCGGCGCCGTGCCGCTCGCGAACCGCGCCACCATCGGCAACATGTCGCCGGAGTTCGGCTCCACGGTCGGCATCTTCCCGATCGACGGCGAGACCATCGACTACCTGCGCCTGACCGGCCGGTCCGAGGAGCAGATCGCGCTCGTCGAGGCCTACGCCAAGGAGCAGGGCCTCTGGCACGACCCGTCGCGCGAGGCCGTCTACTCCGAGACGCTGGAGCTGGACCTCGCCACGGTCGTCCCGTCGATCGCCGGCCCGAAGCGCCCGCAGGACCGCATCGAGCTGACCGGCGCGAAGGGCGCGTTCCGCGCCGCGCTGAAGGACTACGTCGCGCACGTCGAGGACGAGAAGTCCGACGTGGACGAGGCCATCGACGAGACGTTCCCCGCCTCCGACCCGATCGCCGTGCACGAGGGCGAGAACGGCAAGAGCGCGCCGCGCGTGCAGACCGCGGCCGAGGGCGCCGAGGGCCGGATCTCCAAGCCGGTCAAGGTCACCGACGACGGCAACGAGTTCGAGCTGGACCACGGCGCCGTCGCGATCGCGGCGATCACGTCGTGCACCAACACCTCGAACCCGTCCGTGATGCTCGGCGCGGCGCTGCTCGCGAAGAAGGCCGTCGAGCGCGGTCTCGAGCGCAAGCCGTGGGTCAAGACGACCCTGGCGCCGGGTTCGAAGGTCGTCATGGACTACTACGAGCGCGCCGGCCTCATGCCGTACCTGGAGAAGCTCGGCTTCCACCTGGTCGGCTACGGCTGCACCACGTGCATCGGCAACTCGGGCCCGCTGCAGGACGAGATCTCGGCGGGCGTGCAGGAAGGCGACCTCGCGGTCGTCTCGGTGCTGTCCGGCAACCGCAACTTCGAGGGCCGAATCAACCCGGACATCAAGATGAACTACCTCGCGTCGCCGCCGCTCGTCGTGGCGTACGCGCTGGCCGGTTCGATGGACAAGGACATCACCACCGAGCCGCTCGGCACGGACACCGAGGGCAAGCCGGTGTACCTCTCCGAGATCTGGCCGTCGCCGGCCGAGATCGCCGAGGTCATCTCGACCTCGATCTCCGCGGAGGGCTTCACCAAGGGCTACACGAACGTGTTCTCCGGTGACGAGCGCTGGCAGTCGCTGCCCACGCCGACCGGCAACACGTTCGAGTGGGACAGCGAGTCCACCTACGTGCGCAAGCCCCCGTACTTCGAGGGCATGGAGATGGAGCCGAAGCCGGTCACCGACATCGCGGGCGCTCGCGTCCTCGCGCTGCTGGGCGACTCGGTCACCACGGACCACATCTCCCCCGCCGGTTCGATCAAGGCCGACTCGCCCGCGGGCAAGTACCTGACCGAGCACGGCGTCGAGCGCAAGGACTTCAACTCCTACGGCTCCCGCCGCGGCAACCACGAGGTGATGATCCGCGGCACGTTCGCGAACATCCGCCTGCGCAACCTGCTGCTCGACGACGTCCAGGGCGGCTTCACCCGCAACTTCCTGGCCGACGACGCCCCGCAGACGACGATCTACGACGCGTCGGTCGCGTACGCGGAGGCCGGCGTCCCGCTGGTCGTGCTGGCGGGCAAGGAGTACGGCTCGGGCTCGTCGCGCGACTGGGCGGCCAAGGGCACCTCGCTGCTCGGCGTCCGCGCCGTCATCGCCGAGTCCTACGAGCGCATCCACCGCTCGAACCTGATCGGCATGGGCGTCGTGCCGCTGCAGTTCCCGGCCGGCGAGAACGCCGCGTCGCTGGGCCTGGACGGCACCGAGACGTTCGACTTCACCGGCCTCACGGAGCTGAACAACGGCACCACGCCGTCGACGGTGCACGTGACCGCCACGAAGGCCGACGGTGCGAAGGTCGAGTTCGACGCGGTCGTCCGCATCGACACGCCCGGTGAGGCCGACTACTACCGCAACGGAGGCATCATGCAGTACGTGCTGCGCAAGATGGTCCGCAGCTGACAGCTGATCGATGCGAAGGGCCCGTCCGGACACGTTCCGGGCGGGCCCTTCCGCGTCAGGCACCGAGTCGGCGCCCGCGCGGTCCATTCGTCGCCGTAATGCCGAAACCCGAACCACCGGTAACAGCCAACTGTCCCCTCGCGATGCCAAGTCACCCTGATCACCGCGGGAGACCCCTCATGAGCTTGACCGTGCTCGGCGACCTGAACTGGTCGGCCGTCCTCGTAGCCACGATCGCCTACTTCGCCCTGG
>NZ_DASVFL010000180.1:0-5813 GCF_036380075.1 Lentzea sp.
TGGTTCGGGCGGTGGACTTGCTGGTCGACTGGGGTGTGCTCACGGAGACCGACGGCTCCGTGGCGAGGTGGGATGCTCGACAGGAAGAAGCTCTGCTCGACGTCCATCGCCCCCTGCTCCCCCACCTCCTGTCCAGGGCGCTGTCCGGGTTCGACTCTCCGGTCGCTCTGCTCGGCGGCGCGGTGTCCGATCCGCTGGAGCCGGAACAGCCGCGGCGCAGCCTCCGGCGCAAGCTGGTGGAGAACCCGCTGGTACGCCGCGAGGACCTCACCGAAGCCGAGCGGGACGTGCTGTCCCGCGAGCGGCGGGAGGTGGCCCGCGTGCTCGACGAGTCGTTTGGCCTCGTCCTCGAAGCGCGATCTGAGGGCCTCCTCGTCCACGACCCCGACGAGGTGGTCAGCGACGTCGCGTTCCCGGGCTCCGGGACCGTCGCGCATGCGGCGCTCCTCCTGGTGAACGCCATCAACGACGAGTTCAGACCGGCGGCGGGAGACACGGTAACCGTCGCGGGTCGTGCTGTGCCCGGTGTCCGCGTCCCGTGGAGTGCTGTCGAAGCGAACATCGATCTCATCATCGAGCAGTACGGCAGCGCCTTCGCGAAGGGCTACGTCGAGAAGCCGTCATCGCTCATGCAGGAAGTGGTGCAGCTGCTGGAATCGGTGAGCATCGTGGTCGGCGACGAGGACGGGCTGGTCCTGCATCCCGCCTCCGCCCGGTACCGACCGGAGCCCCACCGGGCCCCGGCGCGTACGCGCGCGATGCGCAGGATCGGCGACCAGCCGACGTTGTTCGGTTGAGCCGCCCGAATCGATGGAGATCACGTGACGGAGTCGCCCGACGCGGAGACCTTGGTCCCCGCGCAGCCCAAGCACCACCCGAATCGCTGGCGGCTGGCCCGAGCGGGCATCGTCAACGTCTGGCACTACTACGACACGGTCTTCCGGTTCACCGGCGGCCGCATGATCCTGCGCGGGACGAACGGTTCGGGGAAGAGCCGCGCACTGGAGATGCTGCTGCCGTTCCTGCTGGACGCCGATCGACGCAAGATGGACGCCACGGGGTCGGGCAAGGTCCGTCTGGAGGACCTGATGCGCCACGGCGCGCAAGGGCAGACCAACCGCCTCGGCTACCTCTGGCTGGAGCTGTGCCGCGACATCGGCGGACCGGAGGAGCACCTGACCGTCGGAGCACTCGTGCGCTTCTCCACCAGCACCAGCGAGGCCAAGGCGTGGTACTTCACCACGCCGCTGCGGGTCGGCGTCGACCTGCACCTGATGGACGAGCGGCGCCAGCCGTTGTCCCGCGAGCACCTGACACAGGGCATCGGCGCGGACCGGATCACCGACAAGCCCGACACCCATCGCGAGCGGATCGCGTCCCAGGTCTTCGGCCTGACGGGAACGAGTGGCAAGGAGCGGTACGCGGGTCTCCTCCAGTTGCTGCACACCTTGCGCGCACCGGACATGGGCAACCGCATCGACGAGGGCAACCTGCCCAAGATCCTGTCCGATGCCCTGCCCCCGCTGTCGGAGGTGACGTTGCGCGAAGCGGGTGAGCGCCTGGACGCCCTGGCCGACTCCAGGGAGGAGCAACGGCGATTGCTGTCGGCGGTCGAGCAGATCGACGCCTTCCTCGACGTCTACCGGAGATACACGTCGGGCGCGTTGTTCGCCACGGCGGAGAAAACACGCGGGGCAGCGTCCGAAGCGACTCGACTCGCGAAAGAACACGACACCGCCGTCCACAGGCACGCCGAGTTCGTCGCCCGACACACGACCACGTGCGGCGAACTCGACACCGCCAGTGAGCGCGAGGAGACGCTGCAATCCGTCATCGAAGGCATCAAGGAACTGCCCGCGTACCGAGCCGGTCTCGACATCCGGATTCTCGGCAGGAGCGTCGCGGCTCTGGCCAGTGCCGCCACCACGGCCTTGAAGGCAGCACACGATCGCCGCGAGGACGAAGCGGGGGCGGTGCGCTCGGCGGACACGGCGGCCGAAGGCGTTCACGCTGAGGTCGAACTGGCCGACGCGGAGCTGTCCCGAGTCCGCGAAGCTCTGGCCACGGCACGGCTGCCGACCACGGCACTACCGACAGCGGTCCACGCGTCCGTCGAACCTCCATCGGGTGGCAACGAGGCGGTTCGGGTCTCGCTGGACGGCCCGGTGACCGAGGTCGAACGGCCGATGCCCCGCCGACTCGTGGTCGCCCCGGATGAACTGGACGAGGTCGTGCTGGTGGTTCGCGAAACCGGCCGATCCGCGGACCGGCGGGCCGGTGAGGCCGCCCGGCGCGAGCAGGACGCCACCTCCCTCGACGCCCGCGCGCGAGAAGTCACGCAGTTGGTGAAGCACGCGGAGGAACTCGACAGTCGCGCGACCGATGACGCCGAGCGTGCGCAGGACGCGGCGGACGACCGCGACGGAACCGCGAGGACGTTGGCCACCGAGTGGAGGACGTGGACCTCGGGCGAGCAGAGCCGGAAGCTCCTCGGTGACGTTTCCTGGCGGGAAACCGCGGTGGGGCCGCTCCTGATCGACGCCGATGCGCTGGTGGGCGAGCGCTCGGACGACGATCTCGCTCCCCTGGACCACGTTGCGAACGACGCCGCCTTGCCTGCGCGTGCCGCTGTGGCTGACCGGCTCGCCGAGCTGAGGCAGGAGCAACGAGCTGACGACAACATTGCTCGCGAGCTGCGGTTGGAGCAGTCGGAGCTGCGTGCGCAACGTGACCCGGAACCGCCCGTCGCACCATGGGTGCGCGGCACGCCCGTCGGCGGGGTGCCTCTGTGGCGGCTGGTCGAGTTCTCCGCCGAGCTGGCAGACCACGACCGAGCCGGTGTCGAGGCCGCGCTGATGTCAGCGGGGATGTTGTCCGCCTCGGTCGGCGGTGACAGTTCGGTGCGAGCCGACAACGGTCAGGTCCTGCTGACCTCTGAAGCCGCGGTCGCTCCCCGTTCCATCGAGGGCGTGCTCCGGCCCGACCCGGCCGGGCTGCTGCCCGAGCAGACCGTCAAGTCGGTCCTCTCCAGAATCGGGTTGGGGCCTGGACATCACGTGTGGGTCGACGTGGACGGGAGCTGGGCCGCGGGCCCGCTGCGCGGCAAGCACCGGGTCGACCACCCGCGCTTCATCGGCGCCGTCGCACGGGCACGGGCCCGGGACGAGCGGCTCGAAGCGATCGCCGCGGAGCTCGAGGAGCTGACCCGCCGAACAGGCGAACGCGACGACGAGCGGAAGCGGTTGAGCCAGGTCACCGAGGATTTGAACCGGCACGCGCACACCGCGCCACGGACGAACGACCTGCTGCGGGCTCGGAGCATCGCGCGTTCCGCCGCGGCGGAGGCCGGCAGGTCGCAGGTCGCGGCAGCTGCGGCGCACCAGACCGCCCGGCTCAAGCAGGAGCAATGGGCGGCTGATCGCCGTGGTCACGAGAAGAGCTGCGCCCGCTTGGGGCTCCCGGCCGACCGGGCGCAGCTCGACGAGGTCAAGGTAGGCGCGAGCCGCGCCAGGCACACGTGCGACCGTCTCGCCGATCGGCTCGACTCGGTCCGGCGACGCCGCCATGAGCACCAAGGTGCGGTGGGAGCTGTCGGCAACGCCTCGGCGCTACGTCGGGAGGCCGAGTCAGCCGGCCAGAAATCGTGGTCGGAGTGGCACGGCGAACACGGGAAGTTCGTCACCCTCCGCGACTCGTTGGGGGCCGAAGCCGACAAGGTGACTGCTCAGTTGGAGGCCGCCGAAGCCGAGCACAAGCGGGTACGCGCGTCGGTCGGCGCTCTGTCCAGTGAGGAACGCCGCCTGGACAAGGAGGCCGACAAGGCGAAGGAACTCGTGACGGCCACGAAAGCCCGAGCCGACGAAGCCGTCGCGCGCACCCGTGAAGCGCTGCAACGGCTCTCGGCTCAAGTGACCCTCCCCGGCATCGCGGATGCCGCTGCGGGAACCGCGGCTGCAGATCTGCTCACGCTGTGCACGTCATCCGGTGCGCCGGATGACGCGGGTGTGGAGCGGCTCGTCACCGCTGTGCAGCAGGTGCTGGACCGCAAGGGGCCGGCGGTCGACGAGAACGGCCTGATGCGGTCGCTGCGAGCGGTCGGCGGCAATCTCGCCAACACGTTCGACCTCACCCCGACCTCAGACGAAGGGATGTGGTTGGTGGACCTCACTGACGCAGTGGGGCGACAGCCGGTGGCCGTCGCAGCGGCGCGGCTGCGCGAGCAAGCCGCCGGCGCCGCAGCGGCGCTGACCGACCGCGAGCACCGCGTGTTCACCGACTTCGTCATCGGTGGGGTGGGTGAGGAACTCCGGCGCAGGCTGATCCAGGCGGAAGGTCTGGTGCGCGCGATGAACACCAGCCTCTCGAACATCCGGACGAGCCACGGGATCGGCGTTCGGTTGCGGTGGGAGCTGGTCGAGCCAGAGGACAGTCCCATCGGCCGCATCCGCGAGCTGGTCGCGGCCAGCGTGGCCGTGCGTCCGTCCGAGCACACGGACGAGCTCATCCGGCTCCTCAAGGACCGAGTTGACGAGCGGTTCGAGGCCGATGCCAACGCGGGGTACGGGGAACATCTGCGCGCGGCGCTGGACTACCGGCAGTGGCACCGGGTCGAGGTGTCGATCACCGGCCCGGAGCCCCGGCAGGTCCGCAAGATCAGCCGACGGGCGAAGCTCTCCCAGGGCGAGACCCGCTTCGTCTCCTATGTCGCGCTCTTCGCCGCCGCGGACGCATACCTGTCCGGCCTGCCCGACACCGGGAGCGCGTTGCGCCTGATCCTGCTCGACGACGCGTTCGCCAAGGTCGACGACCGGACCATCGCCGAGTTGATGGGGCTGCTGGTGCGCATGGATGTCGACTTCTGCATGACCGGCCACGCGCTGTGGGGCGCCTACCCGCAGGTGCCCAGCGTCGACGTCTACGAGATCCGCCGGGCCGAGGGAACCGCGGCAGCCGCCACCCACGTGCACTGGGACGGCCGAAACCGGCACTACCTGCGATCGACGGGCTGAGCCGTGGCCGACCGCGTTCCCGCGCAGGCCCGCGACTACCTGGTCGGTCTGGGGCCGTTGTGGAGTTCGGTGCGCAAACGCCTGGAGGGCAACGGGCTCTCGCCGACCGGCGTCATTGTCGTGGACCTGGACTACCAGGCGGCCGAAACCCTGTCCGGGTTGCTCGGCCGCACCGTGTCGCAAGGGCGGAGCAGGATCCGGCTGGCCGAGTTGGATGCCGCGCTCAGGTCTTCGGTGATCGGCCACGGACTGATCACCGTGGTCGCGGAACTGACCGGCGGCCCGCTCGTGGACCGGAAAGCGGCGAGCAGGGCGCGTGAGGTGTCGAGAATCGACCTGTGGGCGTTCTGGGAACGCGCCGTGGCCGAATCCGGCCTGGACGCCGCGCCGTGGGTACCCACGTGGCGAGACGGACTGCGCCGCACAGGACTGCTCATCCGGGTGGGAGACGAAGCCGAGACCGTCATCCGCCACGCGATGGCGGTGTTGCGGACGCTGGCCAGGAGCGTGCCGCTGGCAGACCGCACGCCCGGCGCCGTGGCGGATGCGGTTCCCGTCGAATCGGCCTTCGAACTCGCCGAACTGGCCAGCGCCGCGTGCGGGGACGCCCACGCACTGGACGCAGGGCAGGTCACCGCCGCCGTGGTCCTGCGCGCACTCGCCGCCGCGACCGGGACGCCCTCCCCCACGACCGCCGCCGCTCGCCGGGAGCTGTGGAGTGCTGTGGGAGTAAGTCCCGACGCGGTGTCGGGCACCCTGTTGACGTGGGCGGTGCGGCCACCGGGCGATGACTCGTGGTCGGCC
>NZ_DASVFL010000181.1:0-45271 GCF_036380075.1 Lentzea sp.
TCGCGAAAAGCGTGCGACTTGACCTCTCCCCTCGGGCGCGGCACAACGCGTCAGCACTGCTCGTGACGGGACCACCCCACCTGCCAGGCATGGAAAAAGCCAAGAGCACAAGCCAAGACTGCTCGCCTTCGGCTTCGCGACGGCTCGGCTTCGCCGTCGCGTTGGCTCGCCTTCGGCCTCGCGGTGGGCTCGCCTTCGGCTTCGATGAAGGGGGAAGGGCTACTTCGGGGGTAGGGCTTCCACGAAGTCGCGGCACCTCGCCATCCAGTCGTCCAGCGCCTCGTCCTCCGACACGGCCGCGCCGTCCACCACCACCCAGCCGTTCATCGGGCGGCCCGTGAAGTCGAAGACCCGTGTGCCCGGCTGGGCCAGGGCGTCTGGCTGGGCCTCCGGGCCCACCCTGGCGATCAGGTCCGGGCCCAGGACGCCTGCCAGCATGTTTCCGTTCCACAGGAACACCAGGCTGCCGAACATCTTCTTCGTGCTGATGCCCGGTAGCGGGGTCAGCGCGTCTCCCAGGCGGTGGGCCAGGGCCTCGTCGTACGCCACGGGCTGAATCATGTCTCAGCGCGTTGCCAGGCGCCTCTCAGGTTCGTGTGGCTTCATGGACATACAGGACATAGAGGAGGCCATCTTGTTCGGCGTGGTCGGCTGGGTGATCGGTTGGCTCTTGACGCTGTTCATCATCGTGATGATCGGCCGGATGATCGTGGACTGGGCGGTCACCTTCCAGGCTCGTGGTGACTGGGTGTGGAAGGTGCGGCGGGTGACGCACGGTGTCACGGAGCCCGTGTTGTCGCCGGTGCGGCGGGTGTTGCCGCCTGTGCGGTTCGGCGGGTTCGGGTTGGACTTGGCGTTCACCGTCGTGTTCATCGCCGCGTTGATCCTGCGGTCGATCGTGTGGTGAGGACGCCCGGGTTGAGGATGTTCGCGGGGTCCAGTGCGGTCTTGGCCGCGGTCAGGGCCGTGGCGAAGACGTCCGGGCGCTGGCGGGTGTACCAGGGCAGGTGATCTCTGCCCACGGCGTGGTGGTGGGTGATGGTGCCGCCGGCGGCCAGCAGGGCTTCGGAGACGGCTGCCTTGATCTCGTCCCATTGGGTCGTGAGGCTGCCCCGGGTGCCCGGCGCGTAGATGCCGTAGTACGGCGCCGGGCCGTCCGGGTAGACGTGGGTGAAGCGGCACGTGACGATGCCGAGGCCGCAGACCTCGCGCAGGGCCGTGGTGGCGGCCTCCACCACGGACGCGTGCAGGGCCGGGAAGCGGTCCCAGGTGCAGGCCGTCTCGAACGTCTCGGTGATCATCGCGTGCTGGGCCATCGCGTCGCGTTGGTAGGGCATGCGCAGGAACGACTTGCGCCAGCGGGCCGACGCGCCCTCCACGACCTCGCCGTCGCCGCAGAGCTCCAGGGCGCGGGCCAGCAGGGCGTCCACCGGATGGTCGGCCGACTCGAAGGCCAGCACCAGGACCGACTGCGGCGAGCCCGCGTTCAGGAACGCCTCCGCCGGGTCCAGCAGGCGGCAGTTCGCCGGGTGCAGACCGGACTGCGCGATCAGGCGCGTCGCCTCCACGGCGCGGTCCCACGAGTCGAAGCGCACGGACGCGGCCGCGCGGTGGGCCGGCGGGGACTGCAGGCGCATCCACGCCTCGGTGATCACGCCCAGGGTGCCCTCGGAGCCCAGGAACAGGCGGTCCGGGGACGGGCCCGCGCCCGAGCCGGGCAGGCGGCGCGACTCCGAGGTTCCCGCCGGTGTGACGACCCGCAGCGACTCGGTCAGGTCGTCGATGTGCGTGTGGAGCGTGGCGTAGTGGCCGCCGGCCCTGGTGGCCAGCCAGCCGCCGAGCGTCGAGAACTCGAACGACTGCGGGAAGTGCCGCAGGGTCAGGGAATGTTCCTTGAGCTGCGCCTCCAGCGACGGGCCGAACACGCCGGCCTGGATGCGCGCGGCACGGCTCGTCGGGTCGACTTCCAGCACGCGGTCCAGCGCCGAGAGGTCCAGCGTCACGACGCGGCCGAGGTCGCGTGGTTCGACGCCGCCGACGACGGAAGTGCCGCCACCGAACGGAATCACGGACACGTCGTTCGACGAGCACCAGTCGAGGACGTCGACGACGTCCTGCTCGGTGCGCGGGCGGGCCACGGCGTCCGGCAGCGGGCCGACGTCGCCGGCGAGGTTGCGGGTGACGTCGCGGTAGGCCTGGCCGCGGGCGTGGGTGAGGCGGTCGACGGGGTCGGTGGAGTAGATCTCGCCCGGCGGCACGACGCGCGACGCGGGGAGGTCGAGGGCCGACGGGTCCGGTGGCTCGTGGAACGTCAGGTCCGCGTCCGGCAGCACCGCCCGGACCCGGCCAACCAGCGCAGCACGCTCCTGCGGGGTGACGGCGTCCTCGACGTTCCCCCAGCCCCACCACGACCTCGTCGTCATGGCGAGCAACCCTAAGCGAAACGCTGAAGTTCTGGAACAGCTCCTAGCCGGCGCCGAAGCACACGAACCCGACGGCGGCGGCGTAGGCGGCGTCGTCGGCCGCCGCCCGTTGCACCGACGCCAGCGCCTCGGCCGGGGCCGTCCCGGCCGCCAGCTCGCGGTGCAGCTCCACCATCACCGGCGCGGTGCCGTCGGTGGGCACCGGCACGACCGGCGCGATCAACGTCCGGGTGCCCAGGCCGAGCAGTGCGGCGGTGAAGCCCATCAGCTCGTCGCCGGGGCGCACCGCGGACTGGCCGGTGTCGCAGGCCGACAGCACCACCCGCGTCGGCGGAGTGCGCAGCCGTTCGATGTCGTAGACGGTCAGCGGGCCGTCGGCCAGTTCCAGGGCCGAGAACAGCGGGTTGTCGACGCGGAACGAGCCGTGCGCGGCGATGTGGGCCAGCGCCGCACCGTCCATTGCGGACGACACCGCGCTCACGGTCGCCTCCGCGTCGACGAGCACGCGGCCCGGGACGTGCGCGCTGATCGCCTTGATCTCGGCGGACGCGGCGGCCATGCGGGGTCCCGCGGCCAGCACCGCCGGACCGGACGCGTCGGCGACCGAGCACGCGCGCAGCCACACCGAGGCCGAGGGCGCGACCGTCACCTGGCGCCCCAGCACGGCCCACGGCAGGCCGTTCAGGGCACCGGTCGGCACGACGACGAGCGGGCGTCCGTCGATCCGCGCGGCCAGCGGTTCCAGCAACCGCCGCGCCAGCAACGAAGCCGCGTGCGCGGCGGACGACCGGGCCACGGCGAGGTTCGGCAGCTGCGGCGGCAGGGTGACCAGGCGGTGCAACGCGAAGCGCAGCAACCGGATCTCGCGCACCGCCCCCTCCAAAGCGCCCAGCGAGTGCAGCGAGGCGCGGCCGCCCGCCAGCACCACGGCCATCAACGCGCCGTCGTACTCGACGAACTCGATCAGCGCCGATGTGCCGAGTGCCGCCGCCAGGGCCGGCACCGACGGCGGCTTGAAGACGGAGACCTCGCCGGACACCTGGCGGGTCAGGTCGCGGACGCGTTGCTCGGCGCGCACCAGCTGCGCGCGCAGCGACCCGGCGGGCTTGCCCGCCAGCACGGCGGACTCGACGTCGGCCGACACCGCGCGCAACGACGCGAGCGCGTCCTCCAGCCGCGGGTCGTCCGGCGGCGAGACGGACTTCATCCGCAACGCACCGGCGCGCCAGCTCTCGGTCCACGACAGCACGCGCGCCGCGTTGCCCGAGGCGACGGCCAGCCGCAGCCCCTCCAGCGCCAGGGCCTGGCCCTGCACGCCCGCCGACGCGCGCAGCTCGGCCGCGCCCAGCGAGACCCGGTACTCGTCCAGCAGCCCGATCCCCCGCCGCAGCGCGGACGACGTGCCCCGGACGTCACCGGAGAGCTTGCGCCGCAACGCTTCCGCGTACCAGCCGCGCACGCGCAGCCCGGCCGGACCGCGCAGCCGGGCGGCGGCGGCCACCCCGAGCTCCGCCACGGCACGGGCGCGGTGACCGAGGTCCGCGGCCACCAGACCGGCGTCGATCCGGGCCTCCAGCGCGGGCAGCCGCCAGTCCATCGCGTCCAGCTCGGAGGCCACGCGCGACAACGCCAGCCGCAACGGCCGGGACCGGTCGCCGCGCAGCACCGCCGCGTGCAGCTCCAGGTAACGGGCACCCGCCGCCCACAGCAGGCGTTGCTCGCGGCGGAACCGGCGGCGCGCCTCGGCTGCGAACCCGTGCGCCGCGTCCGGGTCGTCGTCCAGCAGGGCGATCCGCGCGCGGAAGTACAGCGCCTCCGAGACGCCCAGCGGGTTCCGCAACGCCTTCAGCTCGACGATCGCGCGGTCGGCGGCGGCACGAGCCTCGTCCAGCAGCGGCACGGAGACGAGCAGCTCCAGGCGGTTCACCAGCAGCACCGGACGCATCACGTCGAGCCGGCGGTGCACCTCCTCCGCCTTGTCGAACAACGTCAGCGCCGCGGGCACGTCACCGCCGCGGGTCGCCATGATGCCCGCGTTCCAGTGCACGTCCGCGACGCCGAGCTCCTGCCCCAGCTCCCCCAGCAGGGACGCGGCGAGCGCGAAGTCCGCCGACGCCTCGCGCATGTCGCCGACGTAGGCGCGCACCAGGCCTCGGTTGTTGAGGGCGCGGGCCTCCACCAGCCGGTCGCCGACGCGGCGGGCACCGGCGATGGCCGCGGTGTAGTCGCGCCGCGCGTCGTCGTGGCGGGTCAGGTAGTGGAAGACGACACCGCGTTGCATCAGGGCGGCGACCGCGTCGGCACCGGTCAGCTCCGGCATCGCGTCGTCCAGGGCCTTCAGCGCGGCCCCCTGCTTGCCCGTGTAGACGAGCACCCACGCGAGACTCATCTGCGCCAGAGCGGACAACCGGGGCAGGCCGGCGGAAGACGCGATCTTGATCGACCGGCGCAGGTGCCGGGCGGCACCGGGGAAATCGTGCATCTCGCGCAACGCGAGGCCGATCGCGCGTTCGGCGATCGACCATTCCGCCCTGTCCTCCGTCGTGCGGAGCACGGCGCGGGCCATCTCCACGGCCGCGCGCGGGTTGCGCTGCCTGGCCTCCAGCGCGTCCTCCGCGGAAAAGTCGGTCACGGCAACACTTTATCCGCTGTGGTAGCTTGATCAAGCTCGGTCGGGGTGCCCGTCAACGCTGCTTTAGTGAGGCCGTGGTGTCGAAAACGCCAGAAAGCGCGGAGCTTTACCAAAGAGCTTTCCTGCAGCTCATCGCCGAGGACAAGAACATCAGCTTCCACGCCGAACGCGGGCGTGAATTCCTTTATCGACCCGGCCAGCTGCTCGTCGGCGCCGAGGATCAACAACGCGTCGCCGAAAAGCTCCGGGAAAACAACATCGTCTCCCGGCCCGGCGAACCATTCGCAGGTTTGGCCCGTTTGACGTTGCCGAACAACGCCGAGGAGATTCCGCGGATCGTCCGGTTGTTGCGCGACCAGCGAACCTGGCCGAACCAGCGCGTGCCGCTCGTGCAGCCGCACCACGTCGTCGTCGGCCACGGCGGCCTCATCATGGGCAACCCCGGCGACCGGCCCTACCCGGCGGACCCTCTCGACGCCCCGAAGTACGACGCCCGCCTCAAGGAGGTCCGCGTCGGCGTCATCGACACCGGCATCTCCTCCGGCGCCTCCAGCGAGCACGCCGACTGGTTCGGCGGCCGCTACGCCGAGGAGGCCGACGACGTCGACCCCGCCTACAGCGGTGGCGACGTCTTCGCGTTGCAGGGCGGGCACGGCACGTTCGTCGCCGGCGTCATCCAGAACGCGGCGCCCGGCGTCACGTTCGACCCCGAGGTCGGCCTCGACCCCAACGGGTTCGGCGACGAGGAACGGCTCTGCCGCAAGATCACCGAGCTGGGCCGCAAGAAGATCAGCGTGCTCAACCTGTCGCTCGGCTGCTTCACCGAGGACGACGTGGCCTCCGAACCGCTGCGGCGCACGATCGCGGCCCTGCCGAAGGACGTCGTCGTGGTCGCCTCGGCCGGCAACCAGGGCACGCAGCGGCCGAGCTGGCCCGCCGCGCTCGACGAGGTGACGGCCGTGGCCGCCGCCGAGCAGAAGCCGGACGGCTCGGTCGTGCCCGCCTCCTACTCGAACTGGGGCCACTGGGTCGACGCGAGCGCGGTCGGCAACCGCGCCTCGACCTACCTCAAGGGCGAGTGGCACCTGGCCGGTGAGGCCGACGCGACGCCGTTCGCGCTGTGGGCCTACTGGTACGGCACGTCGTTCGCGGCGCCGCTCGTCACCGGCCGGATCGCCGCCACGATGGTGTCGGACGGCATCACCGCAGCTCAGGCCCGTGACAAACTGCTGAGTGGCCCAGAGCTGCACCCCGGCTACGGTGTTTTCGTCAAATAGTTGTATCTGGCGGGCGACCTCCGCCTCCGCCAGGTGTGACCGCAAGGAGTCGACGTGACCTCTGCATCCCCGATCGCCGCGCTCGTGAGCGCGGCGGCCGAGGGCGACCAGTCGGCGTGGAACGAGATCGTGGACCGTTACACGCCCCTGGTGGTGTCGGTGATCTACAAGCACCGGCTGCGCCCCGCGGATGCGGCCGACGTGAACCAGACGCTGTGGCTGCGGCTCGTGGAGCAGATCGGACGGCTGCGCGAGCCGGAGGCGTTGCCGGGCTGGATCATGACGACGACCCGCAACGAGTGCCTGCGCGTGCTGCGGGTGCAGCAGCGCACGCACCTCTACGACCCGTTGACCTCCTCCGACGCGCTGGAGTCGGAGCAGGTGGACGCGGACGTGGAGGCGGACCTGCTGGCGGTGGAGCGGCGGCAGGCGCTGCGGGACGGGTTCGCCGAGCTCACCGAGCAGTGCAAGCGGTTGCTGACGAAGCTGATGACCGACCCGCCGCCGAGCTACCAGGTCGTGAGCGACGAGCTCGCGATGCCGGTCGGCAGCATCGGGCCCACGCGGATCCGCTGCCTGGAGAAGTTGCGCAAGACCCCGGCGGTCGCCGCGTTCCTGGGTTCGCCCCAGCGGACGCCGGCACAGCAGAGAGGAGGTGTGCTGGGTGCGGCACGACTGGGACAGTGACGAAGTACTGCTCGACGCTTTGCGCGACGCGGTGAGCACACCGCCCGACGACGTCCCACCGGAGTTCGTCGAAGCCGCCAAGGCCGCGTTCACCTGGCGCACCATCGACGAGGAACTGCTGCTCATCACGTCGTACGACTCCGTGCTGGACGACACGCTGTTCGCCCGTGCGCGGGCGACGGCGACGGCGCGCCAGCTGGTGTTCGACGCGGACGGCGTGATGCTGCAGGTCGAGGTGTCGGCGGCCGGGATCACCGGTCAGCTGGTGCCGGCGACCGGGTCCGTCACGCTGGTGACGCCGAGCGGCGACCACGAGACGGCGGAGGTCGACGAGCTCGGCACGTTCGTGATGGACGCGGCACCGCGCGGGCCGGTGCGGTTCCGGTTCACCGGTGGCTGCACCGATTGGTTCATCCTCTGACTGTCATTCGTGTGACGACGGAATTCGCTCGTTCGGCCCACACGTTCGACCGATAGGGTCAGCACGCTCCTAATTCGCATCGCGAGAGGTGTGTGCCGTGGTCGATCGAGTCAGCTGGGTACCGGAAGGCGTGAACGTCGACGTTCCGAGTTCCGCCCGGATCTACGACTACCTCCTCGGTGGCGGGCACAACTTCGAGGCGGACCGCGCGACTGCGGAAGCTCTGATCAAAGTGCTGCCGGTGCGCGACATGGCGCGGCGCAACCGCGCTTATCTGCGCCGGGTCGTCCTGGAACTGGCAGGTCTCGGCATTCGCCAGTTCCTCGACCTCGGTTCCGGCATTCCCACGGTCGGGAACGTGCACGAGGTGGCGCACGAGGTCGCCCCGGGGTCGAAGGTCGTGTACGTCGACTTCGAACCGGTCGCGATCACGCACGCCGAGCTGATGCTGGCCGGCGAGCCGGACGTGACGGCGGTGCTGGCCGACCTGCGCGAGCCGGAGAAGGTGGTGCGCCAGGCGTCCTCGGTGCTCGACCTCTCCCAGCCGGTCGGGCTGCTGGTCGTCGGCGTCCTCCAGTTCATCCCCGACTCGGACGACCCGTGGGGCGTGCTGGCCCGCTACGTCGACGCGCTCCCGTCCGGCTCGTACCTGGCGCTGTCGCACTTCACCGCCGACAGCATGCCCGCGGCGATGGCGGCCGGGAAGGAGATCTTCGCCAGGACCGCCGAGCCGATCACCCCGCGCACGCGCGCCCAGGTCGCGGACATGCTGGCGGGCACGGAGATCGTCGAGCCCGGCGTCGTGTTCACGCCGCAGTGGCGGCCGGAGACGCCGGAGGACGTCGGCACCGACCCGTCGAAGGCGAACCTCTACGCCGCGGTGGGCCGCAAGCCCTGATGGCCACCGAGCCCCTCGCCCGGCGCTGGGCGGCCGAGCTCATCGAGAGCGCGTACTCGCCGATGTCGCGGCGGACGCTGACGCAGCACCTCGAGGAGCACGCCGCCCGCCTGCGGGCCGGCGACGACCCCGCCGAGGTCGGGGAATGGCTGGTGCGCAAGCGCTTCACCGGTCCCGAGTCGCTCTCGCGCACGGTCGGCGTGCTGTCCGGCGAGGTCTCCCCCGCCGTGCTGGGCGAGCTCGCGGCCGGGTACGTGCGGGCGACCCGCGACGAGCTGTTCGCCCAGCAGGAGAAGGTCAAGAACGCGCTGCTGAAGGCCGTCGAGGACGCCCGGCGCGACCTGCACGACAGCGAGGCGCGGTTCGCCCAGGTCTTCGCGTCGGCCGCGGTCGGCATCGCGATCTTCGACCTGCACGGCGCCGTCGTCGAGGCGAACGACGCCCTCGCCGCGATCCTGGGGCACGAGGAGATGCCGAAGGAGCTGTTCGCCGACGCGGACGCCGTGGCGCTGGCGGCGGCCTGCGAGCGGATGGTCGAGTCCTCTGTGGACATCGACCGCCGCGAGTGGGAGCTCGAGCGCCGCAACGGTGACACGGTGTGGGCGAACGTCGTGCTGTCCGTGCTGCGCGGTTCCGACGGGCTGCCGAAGTTCCACGTGGCGCTGGTCGAGGACGTCACGGAGCAGCGCATGCTCCAGGAGTGGCTGCGGCACCAGTCGCTGACGGACCTGCTGACCGGCCTGCCGAACCGCGCCTCGTTCACGGACAAGCTGGAGTCGGCGCTGGCGACCGGTGACCCGCACACCCTCGCGTACCTGGACGTCGACAGCCTCACGATCGTCAACGACGGACTCGGGTACGTGGCGGGCGACGCGGTGCTGGTGGAGGTCGCTCGGCGGCTGCGGTTCGTGCTGCCCGACGCCGTGGTCGCCAGGGTCGGCGGCGACGAGTTCGTCGTGCTGGTGCACGGCTCGCCCGACGTCGCGGCGCTGGCGGCGATGATCGACGAGGAGCTGTCCGAGCCGGTGTACCTGGAGGGTGCGGGCGTCGCGGTGTCGACGTCGATCGGGTTCGTGCACGTGTCCGGTCCCGGGGTGGACCCGACGGCCGTGCTGCGCAGGGCGCACTCGACGCTGCGGCGGGCCGAGACCGGCGGCAAGAGGCAGTGGGCCCTCTACGACCACGAGGCGGACACCGCCCGCCGCGCCCGGTTCGCGCGGATCGCGGCGATGCCGGGAGCCTTCGAGAACGGCGAGATCTCCGTGGAGCTCACGCCGGTGTCGTGGGTGTCCGGCGGGCTCGCCTTCGTCGAGGCCTCGCTGCGCTGGGGCGCGGCCCGGCACGAGGAGGTCGTCGCCCACGCCGACGCGCTCGGCCTGGCGGGGCGTCTCGGGCTGATGCTGTTGCGGGAGGCGTGTTCGCGCGGCGAGCCGGTGCTGGTCCGGCTGTCCGGGGACCTGTCGCGCGACCCGGACCTCGCGGCGCACGTGCGGTCGGTCCTGCGGGCCTGCGCTTTGCCGGCCTCGTCGCTCTTCCTGGCGCTCGACGTGCGGGTGCTGCCCGACGGTGAGGACAACCTGGAGGTGCTGCACGACATGGGCGTGCGGGTGCTGCTGCACGAGTTCGGCGGCGGCTTCGGCGGATTGTCCACTGTGGACCGCAGTCCGGTGTGGGGTGTCCGGCTGGCACAACCGCCGCCGGAAAGGCTGGCGCGCCAGGGGTTGGCGCTCCTGGTGCCGTTGCTGCGGTCGGCGGGCGTGCACGTGATCGGCGGTCCCGGCGACCGGGACGAGCTGCTGGCGCTCGGCGTGGACCTCGTGGTGTCCCGCTGAGCGGGTCGTGGCCGTCAGGGTCGGCCACGACCCGCTCGGGGACGAACTAGGCCGCGTCCACCGCGGTGGACAGGTCGGCCTGGGCGGTGCCGGCGAAGTTCCGCTCGACCCGCGACTTCTCCGACGCGTTCGGGTTGACGTTGGTGCACGAGACACCGCCGGTCGACCCGGACATCAGGCTGGAGCACGGGCCGGGCTTCACGTCGGGCAGGCCGAGGATGTGGCCGATCTCGTGGGCCGCGATCCGGACCTTGTTGTAGCCCTCGTCCACGGCCTGCTTGCCGATCCAGATCTTGCCGTTGCCGAGCGTGGTCGGTTGCGCCCGCGGCCAGCCCGGGTCGGACACGATGGTGATGTTCGCGCGGCCCGTGGTCTTCACCAGGCGCACGTTCTTCACGTTGGTGTTCCACACCTGCGCCCCGGCGTCGATCTCGGCCGCGTACGCCGCGGCACCCGTCGAGTTGTAGGTGAGGGTGGTGGCCGCCTGTGCGGTGCCCACGACGCCGAGAGACAGGGCGGCGGCGCTGGACAGCACAGCGATGGTTTTGCGCAGGAACACAGGGATCTCCTCGCAATGCAGGGTTAGAGCAACCCCGACTGTATCGCCGATGCGTTGGCGCACAAGAAGAGTCAAGTGTGAAGCCGCGCTGGCACGGTCAAGTGCGTTCGTAGGTCGGCGCACGGGCACGACCCGCCGGCAGGCCCGTGGAGAGCGGAAACGCTCCCTACCGAAGACGTTCGTGCCGCCACCCCGGTGTCCGGAGAAGACGGGCATGAACGTTGACGCCCTCCGGACCTGATGGTCCGGAGGGCGTCAAGCTCGTGCGGCGTACTAGGCGAACGACGGCTGGCGCATGGCGTGCTCCACCAGCGCGATCAGGATCTGCTTCGTCGACTGCCGGTTCCGCGCGTCGCACGGGATGAGCGGCACGGCCGACGAGATCGTGAGCGCGTCGCGGATCTCCTCGGCCCGGTGGTGCATCAGGCCGTCGAAGCAGTTCACCGCGATCACGTACGGCAGGTCGCGGTCCTCGAAGAAGTCGATGGGCGCGAACGCGTCGTCGATCCTGCGGGTGTCGACCATGACGACCGCGCCGATCGCACCGCGCACCAGGTCGTCCCACATGAACCAGAACCGGTGCTGGCCGGGCGTGCCGAACAGGTACAGGATCAGGTCCTTGTCCAGCGACACCCTGCCGAAGTCCATGGCCACCGTCGTGGTGACCTTGTCGGGGACCAGGGACAGGTCGTCGACGCC
This sequence comes from Lentzea sp., assembly GCF_036380075.1. Lineage (NCBI taxonomy): Bacteria > Bacillati > Actinomycetota > Actinomycetes > Pseudonocardiales > Pseudonocardiaceae > Lentzea > Lentzea sp. The sequence continues at coordinate 11,429 of NZ_DASVFL010000181.1, forward strand.
CACCGAGGCCTGCGTCATGACGGCCTCGGTGGTCAGCGGGGTGATCTCGGAGACCGACCCGACGAACGTCGTCTTGCCGACCCCGAAGCCACCGGCGACGACGATCTTCGCCGACGTCGTGGCCAGCTCTCGTGACCCCGGACGACCCGGACCACCGTTGCTCATGGGAACTTCCTTCTGCTCTGCACCTGTCAGGCCCGCATGGAGACGTGCAGCTGGGCGCGGATCTCCGGCGTGAGCTGGAGACCGACCCGCTCCACGAGCCGGGTCATCGCGTAACCGATGAGCCCGATGTCGCAGTTCGGCGCGGCGAGCACGGCGAGGCACGACCCGTCGCTGATGGACATCAGGAAGAGGTAGCCGCGTTCCATCTCGACGACGGTCTGCTTCACCTCTCCCGCCTCGAAGCAGCGCGCGGCGCCCTGGTTCAGCGACACGAGCCCGGAGGAGACCGCGGCGAGCTGCTCGGCGCGGTCGTGCGGGAGGCGGTCGGACGAAGCGAGCAGGAGTCCGTCCGCCGAGACGACGATCGCGTGCGCGACACCGGCGACCCTGCTGACGAAGTCCTCGACCAGCCAGCTGAAGTTGTCCAGTTCCTCAGTCGCGGTGGTCACTGGCGTTCCCTTTCTGCGATCACGGGGATGCCGCCGACGGCGGAGTCGAAGAGCGACTCACGGCCCATCTGGACACCCTTCTGGTACGTGGCGAACCGCTGGCGCAACCTGTCGGCGGACCGTGCGGGCAGTGCCGCGGCGGTCGCCAGCTGGGGTGCGGGTGACGACGGCGAGGGAAGCGATCCCGGCACGAGACGTGCCTTGGGAACGCGTTTGGGCAAGCCGTTCTCGGTCGTCTGCGCGGTTTCGCCGGATCCGAGCGCGCCGGCGGCACGCCATCCGTCGTCCGCCGAACCCCATTCGGAGTCGGCGAAGTCGGCGACCGCGCGGGGCACCGCCGTCGGTGCCTCGGTCTTCACCGGCTCGGCGGACCGCTGCCGCTTGGGCAGGCCGTTCACCGTGGCCGGCTCTGACTCTTCCTCGACGCGCTCCGGTTCCGCTGGAACGCCCCTGGCGGGTTGTGCGATGACGGTCGGTTCATCAGCCGCGGGGGTCTGGAACCACCGCGACAGCGCGTCGGGGGAGATCAGCGGCTCGTCGTCGTCGACCACGACGGCCGGGAAGATCTCGGTGGCCGGGTCGTTCTGCTCGGCCGGGCGTTCGACGGGCGGCTCGTAGGAGTACCCGTCCTCCGCGGACTTCTCGTCCGCCTCGATCCGCGCGGTGAACAGGCCGTCCGTGGACGTCTGCTCGATGCGGTGCCGGCCGGAGTTCTCCTCCGGCTCGGCGGTGGCCGACGGCAGCACCACGGGGTGCTCCGGCGTCCACTTCGGCACACCCGACAGGCCCTCGCCGGTGGTCTCGGCACCCGGCACGGCGGCCGGGGCCGCGGCCGGCAGCGGCAGTGCGGGCGCGGAGCCCTTGTGCAGCAACGAGACCGGCAGGATCACCTGGGCGGTGACACCGCCCTCGATGTCGTCGTTGTTCGCCAGCGTCACGCGGATCTCGTGGCGCTTCGCGAGCTGGCCGACCACGTACAGGCCCATCTCGCGGGCGACGGAGACGTCGACCTCCGGCGGCTCGGCGAGCTTCTGGTTGAACTCGCCGACCTCGTCCTCCTGGATGCCGACACCGCGGTCGTGAATGCGGATCGCGACCTCGCCCTTGCGGGTCTCGATCGTGCGCACGGTGACCTTGGTGGTGGGCTTGGAGAACGCCGTCGCGTTGTCGAGCAGCTCGGCGACGAGGTGCGCGAGGTCGTTGACCACGCGTCCCTGCACCATCAGGTCCGGCGTCGGGGCGATCTGGACGCGCGCGTACTTCTCGACCTCGGACACCGCGGCGCCGAGCACCTCGGAGATCGCGACGGGCCGGGTGACGCGGCGGTTGACCGTCGTGCCGGACAGGACCAGGAGGTTCTCGCTGTTGCGCCGCATCTGCGTCGCGAGGTGGTCGAGCTCGAACAGCGACGCCAGGTGGTCGGGGTCCTGCTCGTCCTGCTCGAGCCGGTCGATCACGCTGATCTGCCGCTCCACCAACGCCTGCGAACGCCGCGACAGGTTGATGAACATGTCGTTGACGTTCGCGCGCAGTGCCACCTGCTCGACGGCGAGGCGGACCGCCTCGCGCTGCACGAGGTCGAACGCCCGCGCCACCTGGCCGACCTCTTCGGTCGTGTTGATGGGCACCGGGACGATCGCCTCTTCCGCGGCCCGTTCCGGCTCGCGGTGCGAACGAATGCGCCGAATGGCTTCCGGCAGCTGGTTGCGGGCGACGTCGAGGGCGCTGCGGCGCAGAACGCGCAGCGGCCGCAGCATCGACTGCGCGACCATCGCCATGAGGCCGAACGCGAGCAGCAGCGTGACGGCCACCAGACCGGCGTCGCGCCAGGCGTCCGACCGGGCCTGGTCCGCGAGACGCGTGGTCGTCGCGTTGGCCTGGTTCTCCAGTTCGGTCGAGACCTGGCGAACCAGGTTCGCGGTGTCCTGACCGATCTTGAGGACGTCGGCGTCCGTGATGGTCACCGGCTCGCGCTCCGCGTCCTGCGCGAGCGCGAGCTTCACGAGCCGGTTGCGGCCGTCGACGGCCGAACCGGACACGATGTCCTGGAACTTCTGCTGGTTGGCCACCGACGCGGCGTCGTTGAACTCGCGGAACGCGGCGTCCAGACGGGACTGCGCGGCGCGCAGCTCGTCCGCGGCGCCGGGTGCGAAGCCCTTGCGCAGCGCGGTGGACACCAGGATCGCGTTCTGCTCGCCGAGCTGTTCCTGCGCGTTGTAGAGCGCCTGCGCCGCGGAGACCAGCGGAACGATCTCGGGCTCGCTCAGGCTGGACACCGCGGCGCGGTGCACCTGGCTGAGCTGCGCGATGATCTGGTTGTACGCACCGACAACGGCGATGTCGGGGTACTTCGTGCTCAGCAGCGTGACACGCAAGCTCGCCAGTCCGTCGAGGGACTCGAGCGACTTCGTGAACGACTCCTGAAGGGGCGCGCTCAAGGCCGTGGCCGTCGCGCCCGAGTCCCGATACTTGCCCAGTTCCGTGTCAGTGAGCCCAGTGCGGGCCGCGTGCTCGGGGCACGCGTTCTGCCTGCCTGCTGCCACACACTGCACGGCGTAGTCGCGCTCGACCTGAAGCGCGTTCTCCACCTTCGCCGCCTGGTGGCTGACCGCGAGCTCGCGCTGGACGGTGTCGAAGAGTTCGACGTCGTCGAGCTGGGTGTTCAGGCGCAGGCCCGCGAGAGTCGCGGTGCTCAGAGCCGGAACTAGCAACACAACCGCGAGCTTGCTCCGCAACCGCCAGTTGCGTAGGCGGAACCGGTCGATGCCTCGCTGGTCCTCACGACCGCGCACCGTCAACACTCCCCGCCCCGTTTAATAGCTGCAAACCTGGTGGATCTTGGAGTAAAAAGCACCGTTCTCATACCGCCGTTCGGACGACAAAACAGCTGGTTCGAGAATCAACAACTTTGAAGTGGGCGGCTAAACGGCCCTGAAGCGATAATTCATACGGAGGAAACAAGGTGCACGGGTGACCGCGATCACGGCCCGATCACAGCCACCCGTGCGTTTCGTCAACTACCGGAGGGCTGGATGATCATCGACTTGACGTCGATCTCCTTGTCCAGCATCTGGTAGCGCTGCATCAGCTGCGCCACACGCTGCAGACGCGTCGCGTCCAGCGTGGTCGGGTAGGCGCCGAAGTGCACGAGACCAGCGGTTTCCTTGTCGACCTTGGCGTACTCGACGATCAGCGGCTCGACCGTGGGGCGGTCGGCGGCGTCGGCCTGGCCCTTGGCCATCGCGCGCTGGAACGCGGCGACGGTCTTGGGGTTCTCCTTGGCGAACTTGCCACTGGTTCCGTAACCCGCGATCGGGATGTTGTCGGTCGGGCCGGACGCGGCGTCCAGCACCTTGATCTGACCGGCCGCGCGCTGCGCGCGGGTGATGAACGGCTCGACCATGAAGGCGGCGTCGACGGTCTTGTTCTGGACCGCGGCCTGCATGTCGGGGAACGCCATCTCCTTGAACTTGACCGTGCTGACGTCCACGTTCGCGGCCTCGAGGGTCGCCTTCGCGGTGAGCTCCGCGATGTTCCTGAACGTGTTGATGCCGATGGTCTTGCCCGCGAGGTCCTTCGGCGACTTGATGGCCGAGTTCCCGTCCGCCAAGATCAGGAACATGTCGGGTTTCGCCTGGTAGCCGTCGGCGATGAGCTTGAGGCCGTCGACGGGCTTCGCGGTGTCCTTCGCCTGGGCGGCGATGAACGAGACCCAGTTGCCGAACGTGAAGTCCAGCTCCTTGCCGATCACCGCGGTGATGCCGGCGGCACCGCCCTGGATCGTCTTGAGCTCCACCTCGAGGCCCTCGGCCTTGAAGTAGCCCTTCTTCTGCGCGATGTAGACCGACGCCGTGTCGACGACCGGGATCACCCCGAGTGTGATCTTGGACTTCTCGACGGGGCCGCTCGTGTTCGAGTCGGCCGGGGGCGCCTGCTCTTTGCCGCCGAGCGCACTACAGCTCGCCACTGTGGCGAGCACGGCAGCCAGTGCGATGCCACGGATGGCCATGCGGCGGACTCTTCGAGTCATCGGGAGCACTCTCCTGTCGGAGCGGTGTCGTCGTTGCGGGGGAGAAAGTCGCGACGGTCAACCACTCAGAGTAAGGATGTTGCTCCAAAAGACCCCAGTTGACCGACACGAGCAGGTTCCAGTCCACTACCTGCGGTGAGCATCTAAGCACAACAGGTCTAGGGCTAGGAGAACCCCAATTGAAGCGCTCAGTGGCCGTGATCGGCGCAGGGCCGGCCGGTCTGACCTTGGCAAACTTGATCCAGCAGTCAGGTATCGACTGCGTTGTGCTCGAAAGAGCTAGTCGCAGCCATGTGGAAACACGTGCACGCGCAGGCGTCCTGGAACACCGCTCGGTGACGATGCTGGAGTCACTCGGACTGGCTGATCGTTTGCTGATGGAAGCAGACCGTCACGGTACGTGCGAATTCCGAGTCAACGGCCAAGCCTTCCAGGTGGCGTACAGCGACCTGTACGGAGGACGCCAGCACTACGTGTACCCACAGCAGGAAGTCGTCAAGGACCTCATCGGGTCATTCTTGAGCGCCGGGGGTGACATCCGGTTCTCGGTCAGCGACGTGGAGTTGCGGAATCTGACGTCGTCGCAGCCCTCCGTGGTCTGGACCAGCGCAGACGGGGTCAGGGAGACCCTCACCGCGGACTTCGTCGCCGGATGTGACGGGTTTCACGGAATAAGCCGCCGCTCCATTCCCGAGGGGGTGCTCACGGAATTCACGCACCAGCACGGGATCGAGTGGCTCTCCATTCTCGCCGAGACCCCTCCGTCGACTAAAGCGATCATTTACGCGCTGCACGCCGACGGTTTCGCCGGACACATGCTCCGCTCGCCCACAATTTCTCGCTTCTATTTGCAGGTACCGGTCGGGACCAATGCCGATGATTGGACCGATGAACGGGTCTGGGAAGCGCTGCACAAACGGTTCGCATTGCACGACTCGTCGTGGTCGCTGACCGAGGGAAAGATCATCGAAAAGCGCGTGCTCGACATGCGCAGCCATGTGGTGGAGCCGATGTCCTACGGCCGGCTGTACCTGCTGGGTGACGCAGCACACATCATCACCCCGGTGGGCGCCAAGGGCATGAACCTCGCGATGAACGACTCCGCAACCTTCGGACGTGCGCTTATCGACTTCTACGGCACCGGGTCCGAGACCGGGCTCAAGACCTACTCGGAGGACTGCCTGCGTCGCGTGTGGCGGGCCCAGGAGTTCTCGCAGTGGATGGTCAACATGATCCACACCGACGTGAGCTCCCCCTTCTTCGGCCGCCTGGCCCAGGCCCGGCTGGAGCACCTGGCGGAGTCCCCCGCCTACCAGGCGACGTTCGCCGAGAACTACGTCGGTCCATAAGGGTGAAATCCCCGTTCCCCTAACGGGGTGACATCGATCCCCTAAGGTTATAAAGACGTCACAATCTGGGGCCAACTCCCGATGCCGGGGGGTGTCGTTCATCCATACGGTTCACACCGACACCCCCCGATCCACCCATCTCAGGAGCTTGAGTCTTCATGGCCACCCAGACGCTGCACGACTTCACCCTCAACCTGCTCGGCGACCTCGACGCCCGCGACGCGTTCCAGGTCGACCCCGAGGGCGCCCTCGAGGCCGCCGGTCTGGGTGACATCTCGCCGCTCGACATCCAGGAGATCCTGCCCCTGGTGCTCGACAGCGCGTCCGTCGCGAACGTCGACGGCCTGGACAAGCTCCTGGTCGAGGCGGGCGACCTGAACGCCGTCGACAGCCTCAAGCTGATCGCGGGCAACGTCGGCGGCGTCACGGACGTCGTGGGCCTCGCGTCCCCCACCGCGGTCACCGCGCTGGTGTCCGACGTGGCCGGCGTGGGCGACGTGTCGTCCACCCTGGACGCCACCGTCCACCAGGCCACCGACGTCGTCTCCAGCGTCTCCGCGGTCGCCCCGGTCACCTCCGCGGTGACCGACGTCGTGGACGTCCACAACGTCACCGACGGCCTCGTGCAGGACCTGGACACCGACGTGCTGCTCAAGGACGTCGTGAACGCCGACTCGGTCGTCAGCACGGTCACGGGCGTCACCGACGTGGTCGACATCGCGGACGTCGCGGACGTGACGGACGTCGTGCAGAACGTCGGCCAGGTCGGCGACGTGCACCACGTCGTCGGCGACGTCGTGGGCGACATCAACATCGGCCAGATCGGCAACATCGGCGACCTGGACGTGCTGGACCACGGCGTCGGCAACGGCAACGACCTCGGTCTGCACCTCTGATCCACCTGCCGGACAAGGGGATCTGACGGCGCACGCCCGCGTTCTGCCCCCGAGCGCGCCGGCCCGCCGATCCCCTCAGTGCACACACCCTCCTATGTGCGCACGAAAAAGATCAGCCCCGGACCGCGGCGGGTCCGGGGCTGATCTTTCTTCTGTTGTCACACAACGTTTTCGCGGCTGTTACGTCAGCTCGCCCTGTAGAGCGCCGTCAGACCCCGTTCCATCGCACCGCGAACGCGGTGGAGGTCCACAGACGACCCGTGCGCCCCGCCCCCGTCGGCCGCACGCCACACGTCCGAGGGCTCCACACCGTCCGGCAGGTCGAGGTACCAGGCGAACCCCCGCGGCCGCGGTGGCACACCGGCCTCCACGAGGTAGGAGTTCACGAACGCGTCGACGATCTCCTGGTCGGGGTGGATCGGCACGGGCGTGCGGACGACCCGGCGCGGACCGGCGGCCCACGCCAGCAGCAGCGGGTACCCGTTGTCCGGCAAGCAGAGCAGCCGCCGGCCTTCGAGCAGCACCACCCGGTCCGGCCCGCCCGACACCTCGACGGGCTCCGCGTCGACGACCAGGAACAGGTTCCAGTCCGTCACAGGGGGATCAGTGCGCGACGGTCTCGCTCAGCGACTCGCGCTCCGCGGCGGCCCACTTCTCGACGTCCATGGACGGCTTGCCGACGTTGAGCAGGCGCGCCACCTTCGACCGCAGCGCGACGAAGCCGTCCGCGGTCCGCGTGGTCACCTGGTCGCGCTCGGCCGGCAGGGGAACCTCCAGGTTCGCCACCAGCCGCGCGGGAGAGCTGCTGAGCACCAGGATCCGGTCGCCCAGGTACACCGACTCGTCGATGTCGTGGGTGACGACGAGGACGGTCGTGTCGTGTTCACGCCGTACGCGAAGCAACAGGTCCTCCAACTCGAATCGGGTCTGCGCGTCCACCGAGGCGAACGGCTCGTCCATCAGGAGCAAAGCGGGCCGGAACGCCAGGGCGCGCGCGATGGCCACACGCTGTTGCATGCCACCGGAAAGCTGCCACGGGCGCTTGCGGGCCGCCCCGGACAGCCCGACCCACTCCAACGCCTCCGCCGCCCTCTTGCGGCGCTCGGCGCGCTTGAGGGAGCGCAGCGGGAACTCCACGTTGCCCTGCACCGTGAGCCACGGGAAGAGCGACCGCTGGTAGTCCTGGAACACCACCGCGAGGTGCGAGCCGTTCAGCTTCACGTTGCCGCGCGAGGGCTTGATCAGACCGGAGATCGTCCGCAGCAGCGTGGACTTGCCGCACCCGGACGGTCCCACCACGCACACCAGCTCGCCGGCGCGCACGTCGAACGTGAGACCGCCGATGGCCTCGTAGTCGCCATAGGTGTGGCCGAGGTCGGCCACCTCAAGCATGTTGCTCATCCCGACTCCTCGGTTGCCACGCCAACGCCCTGCGCTCCACGGCGAGGAACGCGGTGTTCAGTACGTATCCGAGCACGCCCAACAGGACGATCCCGGCCCACATGCGCTCGTTGTCGAACTCGCGCTGTGCCTGCATGAGCTGCATGCCGATGCCGTTCTCCGTGTTCACGAGCTCGGAGATGACCATCAGCACCAGCGAGAGGGAGAGCGAGACCCGCAGGCCCGCGAAGATCTTCGGCGAGGCGGCGGGGAGCACCACCCCGAGAACCCATTGCCAGCGCGGGATCTGGAAGACCGCCGAAGTGTCCACTTTGGTCACGTCGACGGACCGCGCGCCGTCGACGCTGTTGAGCAGCACCGGCCAGACCACGCCGAAGATGATGGTGGCCATCTGGGTCGCCGTGCCGGTCTTGAACAGCAGCAGGAACACCGGCACCAGCGCGGGCGGGGGGATCGAGCGCAGGAACACCAGGAGCGGGTTCGCGTACTCCATCGCCCGGTCCGACCGGCCGAGCAGCAGTCCCAGGGAGACGCCGATCACCGAGGCGATCGCCCACCCCGTCAGCATCCTGGTGATCGAGGGGATGACGTTGTCGGTGAAGTTCTCCGGCTCGACCACCCACCAGTCCCAGGCCGCCGTGACGATGTCGGACGGCGGCGGGAAGTACGGGTTGTCGGCCAGCCAGGCGCTCAGCTGCCAGACGACGACGAGACCGGCGAAGACGACCCACCGCTGGAGGAACTTGGTCACCAGGCCACCCAACGTTGCTGGATCCGCTCGAGACCGTTGTTGAGCAGCAGGCCGATCACGCCCGCGACCACGGTGCCGGCGAGCACCTGGTCCATCCGGCCCGGTCCGCTGCGGGCCTCCATGATGAAGAACCCGATGCCGAGCTGGCTGCTGGCGAGGATCTCGACGCTCACCATCACGATCAGCGCCGTGGTGGCGGCGAGCCGGATGCCGGTGAAGATGAACGGCAGCGCGCTGGGCAGTGCCACGCGCACCAGCACACCGGCCCGCCCGACGCCGAAGACCCGCGCCGTCTCGATCTGCAGCGAGTCCAGCTCGTCGAGCGCGTAGATGGTGTTGAACAGGATCGGCCACAACGCCGCGTACACCGCGAGGGTGATCTTGGTCTCCGGCCCGAAGCCCAGCATCACCAGCGCGAGCGGAATCAGTGCCACGGAAGGGATCGGACGCAGGAACTCGATCACCGCGCGCGTCGCGTGGCGGACCGCGGGAACGCTGCCGAGCACGAGTCCGGCGGGCACCGCGATGGCGATCGCGATGCCGATGGCGATCAGCAACGCCAGGAGGGTCGCCACGACGTGGCCGTAGAACGTAGGAGAGGACAGCTGCCGCACGAGCTCACCGGCCACGACGGACGGTGGGGGGAGCGCGTCTGCAGGGAGGAGGGGGGAGCGTCCTAGGAGCTCCCACAGCACGAGGAACCCGGCAATGCCGATAATTCCCCTTGTGAACGCACGCACTCGGTCACCCTAGAGAGTGGGCCTCGGGTTCACAATGCGTGAATGCTCAACTTCAGGTAGTTCTCGGCACAGCACGGCGGTTCAGCAGACCTCGACGCGCTCCACTTCGCCGAAGCTCTTCACCCATTCGGAGTCCGTCAGTCGCGCACCGTCTTTTTCACACATCTTCTTGATGATGTGCCCGCTGTCGAGGTCGTACGGCAGCAGCTCGGGGTCCTGTCCCCCGCTGCGCACCAGGAAGTCCCCGTACTGCGGCCGGTACACCGCGCGCGTCGAGTTGCCGTGCCCGACGACGTAGACGAGCCGGTCGGGAGCGCGGTCGGTCGTGTAGAGCCGCTGCACCTCGAAGATGTTGTCGCGCACCACGGCGATGCGGTCGTCGTCGGAGAACGTGACGCGGGCGCCGTAGCGCAACGCGCTGTCGAGCCGTGCGCGCAGCACGGGCGTGCCGCTCGGCACGCGCTGCCACACCTCGACGACGGACTCCGGCGAACGCTCTATGGCGAGCCACCGGCCGTCGCCGCTGTAGGTGATGCCGCGGACGTAGACCTGCTGCGCCAGCGCGGGCGCGGCGGGTTCGACGGTGCCGCCGATGCGCCAGAACTCGATCGTCGTGGTGCCGGTGGCCGCGTCCAGGACGGCGGTCGCGAGCTCGCGGCCGTCCTGGCTCAGCGCGAGGGTCTCGGGGTTGCGCACCGGCATCGGCAGCTTGCGCGGGGACCGCGGGTCGCCGAGGTCGAACAGCTCGGCGTGCTCGGACTCGTCCGGCGTCGGCAGCCCGACGTCGGTCGCGTCCCCGACCTTGCCGACGACGCGCGAGCCGTCCGCGCTGAGGTCGAGCGTCCTGAACCGGTCCGGCAGCGCCGAGAGGTAGGTGATGTCGTTCGCGTCGTTGACGGCCCACAGGTACTCGCGGCCCGTGGCGTCCCTCGTGATGGCACGGCGTTCGGCGAGCTTCACGACGCGGTGGTGGTCGGCGAACTTCTTGCCCGGCGACGCGCGGTCCTCGTCGATGCTCCACATGCGGTCGGTGCCGTCTTCGTCGGTCACCGCCGCCATCTCGCCGCGCGGTGCGACGAGCACGTCCGCGTCGTCCTTCGGCGTGCCGGTGAACGGGATGCCGCGGGCGACCGCGTTGGCGAGCCGCAGCACCTTCTCCGCCTCGGGCGACGGGTTGACCTTGTAGCCGACCAGGGCGTACCTGTCCGCGTACGGCCGCCGCTGCTCCATCAGCGCCTCGGACTCGGAGATCGCCTTGCCGCCGAGCTCGCGGTCGTGCGCCGCGACGAGCTTGCGCTCGTTGGAAAGCGCGTACACGACCGTGCCGGGCACCAACGCGATCAGCACGGCCATCACCGCGATCAGCGCCGTCGAACGGCGGGTCTCGCGCCTCGTGCTGATGTCGACGAACCTGCGTTCCTGGACGGTGAGGAACTCGCCGAGCTCCTTGGCCTTGCGCAGGCGCGTGCCCCGGTAGAGCGCGAGCGGGTCGCGGTCGCTCGCCTCCCACAGCTCCATCGCGGTGACGAGCTGCTGGTGGGTCCTGAGGTTGTCGCGTTCCTCGTCGACCCACGCCGCGAGCCGCGGCCAGCGCAGCAACGCGTCGTGGGCGAGCGCGACGCCGTCGTCGGTGACCGTCACGAGCCTCGCCTTGACGAGCTGCTCCAGCAGGTGCGGCTCGACGTCCGGCCTGCGGGTGCGGCGTTGCGCGAGTCCGTTGCGCTGCACGGAGACCAGCCGCAGGAAGACCCCTCTGGCGGCGGCGCGGTCGGCCTCGGCGAGCCCGTCGAAGAACGCCTCCGCGGCGCTCACGGCGACGTGCCCGACACCGCCGGCCTCCTCGAACCCGGCCAGCGACAACGTCATGCCGCGCTTGCGCCGCCACGTCTCGACGAGCGCCTGCTGCACCAGCGCCAGCACGTGCTGGTTCGCGGCGTCGGCGACCAGCTGCGCGACGACCGCGGTCTCGACGGTGGCGCCGATCTTGGCGGCGGGCTCGGTGACCGCGCGGCGCAGCTGGTCCGCGCTCATCGGCTCGACGGTGATCTCGCTGCCGGCCAGTCCCCGGTCGAGGCACCGCTGCCGCTGGTCGGCACGCACGGCGAGCACGACGTGCGGGCAGCGTGTGACGGCCGCGAGGAAGGCGTCCGAGCCGAGCGCCTTCTCGGCGTCGTCGACGAGCAGCACCAGCCCGGGCCGGTGCCGGCGGATCCGGGACCCGAGGTGGCCGAGGTCCTGCCGGAGCTCGTCCGCGAACTGCTCGGCCGTGACGTCCTCGAAGACCCCGGCGAGCGCCGCGGCCAGGTCACCGATCGGGTCGTCGTGGCGCGGCGTGACCACCACGGCGTCGTCGAGCGCGGGCTTCACCCCGGCGTGCAGCAACGACGTCCTGCCGGACCCGGACGCGCCGAGGACGAGGGTGAGCGGCTTCGACCGGACCGACTCGGCGATCTGCTCGACGAGGTACTCCCGCCCGAAGTACCGCTTCGCGTCCTCCTCGCCGAACGGCTCGGCGCCGGGGTACGGGGAGTTGGGCTGTGACGGCTGCAGGTGCTCGGCGGCGAGCTCGCGCCAGCGCTTCGTCCACGGCCCGGGGTCGGCCTCGCACGCCTTGACGAACGCGAGCGTCAGAGCGAGCGACGGCAGCTTCCGCCCACCGGCCGCGTCGGACAACGCGGTCGGCGAGTAGTTCGCGCGCCCCGCCAGCTCGCGATAGCTCGGTTTGCCTGCCTGGTCACGCAGTCTGCGCAGGTCACCGGCGAACCGCAGCAACGCGGTGTCCTCCGGACCCAGCGGTCGTTCCCCTCGTGGCATGCCGCCTCCTGGCCGGATTGTCCACCAGAGGTTCGGCCGCCGTCTAACGGCCCGCTAACCACCCACCACATCGGTGTGTGCTTCGTGACCGCCCAACCCCGGTGGGTGACGACGCCCCGGCCGCGGCGGTCAGAGACCGACGAGCTTGTACAGGCCGCCGACTTCCTGGCGGTTGAGGACGCGCATGGAACCGGGGCGCTGGTTGCCGAGAGACACGTCACCGACCGCGACGCGCACCAGCGACTGCACCGGGTAGCCGACGTGCTCGAGCAGGCGGCGGACGATGTGCTTGCGGCCCTCGTGCAGCACGACCTCGACGAGCGCCTTGCCGGGCACCGCGCTGATGAGCTTGAAGGAGTCGACCTTGACCGGGCCGTCGTCGAGCTCGACGCCCGCCTTCAGCTTCTTGCCGAGCCCCTTCTCGACCGGGCCGGGCACCTCGGCGAGGTAGGTCTTCTTGACGTTGTAGCTCGGGTGCATGAGCCGGTGCGCGAGCTCGCCGTCGTTGGTGAGCAGCAGCAGGCCCTCGGTCTCGGCGTCGAGCCGCCCGACGTGGAAGAGCCGCTCGGCGCGGTTGCGCACCAGGTCGCCCACGCACGGGCGGCCCAGGTCGTCCTCCATCGTGGAGAGCATCCCGAACGGCTTGTTGAGCGCGATCGTGACGACGTCCTCGCGGATCTGCACCCGCACGCCGTCGACGTGCACGACCGCGGTCTCGGGGTCGATCCGCCGCCCCTGCTCCCGCACCACCTGGCCGTCGACCTGCACCCGCCCCTGGTCGATCAGCTCCTCCGAAGCACGGCGGGAGGCGATCCCCGCCTGCGCGAGCACCTTCTGCAGGCGCACGCCCTCGTTCTCAGACATCGTCGATCGCATCCACTTCGGGCAGCAGCGGCGCGATTGGCGGCAGGTCGCTCAGCGACGACAGCCCCAACCGCTCCAGGAACAGTTCGGTCGTGCGGTACAGGATCCCACCCGTGTCGCTGTCGGTGCCCGTCTCCTCGATGAGCCCCCGTGCGACCAGGGTCCGGATCACACCGTCGACGTTGACGCCGCGCACCGCCGCGATCCGCGCCCGCGTGACGGGCTGCCGGTAGGCGATCACCGCGAGCGTCTCCAGGGCAGCGCGGGTGAGTTTCGCGCGCTGGCCGTCGAGCAGCAGCTTCTCCACGAACGGGGCGAACCGGTCCCGCGTGTAGAACCGCCAGCCGTCCCCCGCCCTGCGCAGGTCGATGCCGCTGCCGGACTCGGTGTACCGGGTGGAAAGTGTACGGAGTGCCGCCTTGACCCGCCGCACCGGCTGCTCGAGGGCGCTGCCGAGCTGGTCCTCGGCGATCGGGCTGTCGACGACGAGCAGCACGGACTCGAGCGCCGCCTCGAACGTCGCGTCGTCGGTCAGGTCGGGCAGGCCGCTGTCCTCGATGGCCTCCTCGGGGGCCGCCGCGAGCAGCTGCGCCTCGAGGGTGGCGGCGTCCTCGGCATCGGCTTCGGAGGTTTCGGCAGCCTCCGGCCGGTCGAGCACGACCGGGGCGGGCGCGACGTCGTCGAGGGCGGCGTCCGGCTCGGGCCCGGGCTTCGCGGCCTTGCTCCTGGGCTTCCGGGCCCCGGGCGTGAGCGCCGCGGCGATCGCGGGCCCGTCGAGCACGACGGGCGCGGGGGCCGCGTCGGACAGGGCGGCGTCCGCGGGCTCCTCGGCGGTGACCTCGGGCTCAGCGCCCTCGCCCCCGTCGAACGCCGGTCCCGGCTTCTCGATCTCCGCCGCGTCCGGCCCGACCAGTGGCTCGCTCATCAGCCGTAGTCCTCATCCTCGTCGCCGGCGTGCACCTGCGCCTGCGCTTGCTCCAACGACCCGCCGACCCACGTCACCTGCAGCGGCCCGAGCGGGTCCTCCTGCTCGAAGGCCAGCGACTTCTCCCGGTACAGCTCCAGCAGCGCGAGGAACCGCGCCACGATCTCCATCGTCTCGGTGCAGTCGGCGACGATCTCCGCGAACGACGCCGTGCCGCGTTCGATCAGCAACGCGCGCAGCATGTCCGCCGTCTCGCGGATCGACACGCGGTGCTGGTGGATGTGCGCGACCGAGAGGGTCCGCTTCTGCTTCGGCCGGAACGCCGCGGCCGCGATCAGGGCGAACTTCGGCGGTGTCACGCCGAGCATCACCTCGGGCAGCAGGCCCTCGAAGCGCGGTTCCAGCGACACCGACCGCGGGTAGCGCCGGAACGCGCCCTGCTCCAGCTCGGCGAACAGGGCCGCGACCTGCTTGTACGCCCGGTACTGCAGCAGCCGCGCGAACAGCAGGTCGCGCGCCTCCAGCAGGGCGAGGTCGTCCTCGTCCTCGACGTCGCCGGTGGGCAGCAGCCGCGCGGCCTTCAGGTCCAGCAGGGTCGCGGCGATCACCAGGAACTCGGTGGTCTCGTCGAGGTCCCACGAGTCGCCCATGCCGCGGATGTGCGCGATGAAGTCGTCGGTGACCCGGTGCAGCGCCACCTCGGTCACGTCGAGCGTGTGCTGCGAGATCAGCTGCAGCAGCAGGTCGAACGGGCCCTCGAAGTTCGTGAGCCTGACCTTGAACTTGCCGTCGTCCGGAGCGGGCACGGGAGCCTGCGCGGGGACGACGTCAGCGGGAACGTCCTCGGTCACTGCTCGCGCAACCTGCGTACCAGCAACGACTCCGCGCCGAGAGCCTCCAGGTCGTCCAGCACGATCGCGATCGCCTCGCGCACGACGCGGCCGCGGTCGACGCCCAGCGAGTACGACGCGCGCAACGACAACCGCGCCTGCTCCAGCGCCAGCAGCTCCTCGT
Source organism: Lentzea sp. (assembly GCF_036380075.1). Taxonomy (NCBI): domain Bacteria; kingdom Bacillati; phylum Actinomycetota; class Actinomycetes; order Pseudonocardiales; family Pseudonocardiaceae; genus Lentzea; species Lentzea sp. The sequence goes on from NZ_DASVFL010000181.1 coordinate 26,827, forward strand.
CGGACACGTACACCGTGATCTTCGTGGTGTGCTTGGTCCGGCCGGAGCCGCGGCGCTGCACGGGCGCGTCGACGGGCTCTGCTGCGGGTGCGGCGGTCGAGCGGAACAACTCGGCCGCGCCCGGCAGGGTGGGGCGACGGGTCACCGGGCGATCACCTCGCGGGCCAGCGCGCGGTACGCGTTGGCGCCGGACGAGCGCGGGGCCCAGCGGGTGATCGGCTCGCCGGCGACGGTGGTCTCCGGGAAGCGCACCGTGCGGTTGATGACCGAGTCGAACACGATCTCGCCGAACGCCTCCACGACGCGGGCCATGACCTCGCGCGAGTGCAGCGTGCGCGGGTCGTACATCGTGGCGAGGATGCCGGTGATGTCGAGCTTGGGGTTCAAGCGTTCCTTGACCTTCTCGATGGTGTCGATGAGCAGCGCCACCCCGCGCAGCGAGAAGAACTCGCACTCCAGCGGGATCAGCACACCGTCCGCGGCCGCGAGGGCGTTCACCGTGAGCAGGCCGAGCGAGGGCTGGCAGTCGACCAGCACGTAGTCGTAGTGGTCGATCACCGGGCGGAGGGTGCGCACGAGGGTGTGCTCGCGGCCCACCTCGGAGACGAGCTGGATCTCGGCCGCCGACAGGTCGATGTTGCTCGGCAGGAGGTCCATGTCGTCGATCATGGTCTTGCGGATCACGTCGGGAACCGCGGTGTGGTTCTCCATGATGACGTTGTAGATCGTGGTTTCCAGCTGGTGCGGGTGCACGCCGAGGCCCACGGACAGCGCGCCCTGCGGGTCGAAGTCGACGAGCAGCACCCGTCTGCCGTACTCGGCGAGCGACGCGCCCAGGTTGATGGTCGTCGTCGTCTTGCCGACGCCGCCCTTCTGGTTGCACACAGCGAGGATCTTCGCCGGGCCGTGGTGCAGCAACGGCGGCGGGTCGGGGACGTGCCGGCGCGGGCGGCCGGTCGGTCCGATGCCGTCCAGCTGCTCGTGGGCGACGTCGTCCACCGGCGCGGCGTGCGGGGCCAGGTTCAGGTCGGCACGGGGCGCGAAAGCGTGCTCCGGTGTCGACATGGCTGGCGGTCCCTCACTGCTCGTAGTCGTCTCTCCGGGCGCAGCGTAGGCCGCACCCGTGCGAGCGGCAACGCGCCTCGCCGGTGTTTGTCAAGACTTGGTCAGACAGCGACATCCGTTCGTGTGCGCCTGTCCACCGCGGAGAGCACCACGTCCAGCAGGCCCGGGAAGAGAAGATCCAGGTCATCGCGGCGCAGCGACACCCAGCGCTGGTTGCCGCGGCAGCGTGTCCGCGTGATGCCCGCCTCGCGCAACACGCGCAGGTGCTGGGAGAGGGTCGACTTCGCGACGTCGACCTCGAAGGCCCCGCACAACCTCTCACCGCTCGACTGGATCTGGCGAACGACCGCGAGCCGTGTCGGGTCGCTCAGCGCGTGCAGCACAGCGGCTAGATCAATGGCCTGTGGGGACGGCTCGTCCAAGTTCGGCACCTGCCCACCGTACCCGTGGAAGCCTCATGTTCCAGTGGCCCGAGGGTGTGCAGTTGCGTAGACCTCCCTCAAAGTCGTAACGGTTACCAGTGTGTACACCTGAGTGGTCGTTACGGATGCGTGCCCGAGAAGTTCCTGCACCACCCGAACGTCCGCACCCCCTTCCAACAGATGGGTGGCGAACGAATGCCGCAACGTGTGGGGGGACACCGCGGCGGTGATGCCGGCCTCCTCCGCGGCGGTCTTCAGCACGGTCCACGCGCTCTGCCGCGAGAGCCGTCCGCCGCGCGCGTTGAGGAACAACGCAGGCGTGCCACGGCCTTTGGCCGCGAGCGCAGGACGGGCGCGGACCAGGTAGGCGTCGACCGCCGCCAGCGCGGGCCTGCCCACCGGCACCAGCCGCTGCTTGCCGCCCTTCCCGTCCAGCAGCACGGTCCGCTCGGTCGCGTCGACGTCGTCGACGTCGAGGCCCACCACCTCGGAGATGCGCGCTCCCGTCGAATAGAGCAGCTCCAGCAGCGCCTTGTCCCTGAGGCTTCCCGCGTTGTCCAGCAGGGTCAGCACATCGTTGACAGGTAAGGCTTTCGGCAGCCTCTTCGGCGGCGAAGGGGGATGCACGGCACGTGCTGCGTCATGGGGCACAACACCTTCACGGTGTGCGAAGCGGTGCAACCCGCGCACGGCGACCAACGTCCGTGCCGCCGACGACGCCGCGAGGCCGCTTTCCCGCAACGCGGCCAGGAACTCGCTCACGTGCGTCTCGGTCACCGCACCCAGGTCCGTCACACCGGTGGATTCCAGGTGTTCGGTGTACCGGCGCAGATCGCGGGTGTAGGAGTCGAGGGTGTTGCGGGCGGTGCCGCGTTCCACGGCGAGGTGGTCGAGGTAGGTCGCCACCAGTTCCTCAATCACGCCAGCCCTTTCAGCACGACGACGTACGAGCGACGCAGTAGAACACGGACCTGTGCCCCCGGCGGCCTCGTCCTTGATCTCCTTTGGGACACCGACCGGCGTCGTCGCAGCGTATTGCCGATATCGGCCCGCCGCATCGGATACCGTGCTGAGTCGTGTCAGAAGCATTCGGGCCGGAGCAGCAGCGCATCGGCAACCAGCAGCGCGAGGAAGCGATCACCGCGCTCAACGACCACTTCGCGATGGCGCGGCTCGACATCACGGAGTACCAGGACAGGGTGAACCGCGCGTCGGGCGCCCAGTCGTACCAGGAGCTCGCGGAGCTGTTCCGCGACCTGCCGCAGCCGCACCCGCCGTTCCTCGCACCGCCGTCGGTGCCGTTCGCGGCCGTGCCGCCGCCCCCTCCCGGTTTCCCGCCGCAGCCCACGCAGCCGTACTACCCGCCGCCCACCGGGCCGCAGCAGTACGTCGGCCCGCCGCCGCCCCCGCCCGGTCTGATGCCGCCGCCCGGCATGGGCTACGGGAACCCGGCCGCGCCGTACGGCTTCGACCCGATGACCGGCGTGCCGCTGTCGGACAAGTCGAAGGTCGCCGCGGGCGTGCTGCAGCTGTTCCTGGGCAACCTGGGCATCGGCCGGTTCTACACCGGGCACGTGGGCATCGCGGTCGCCCAGCTGCTGACCTGCGGTGGCTGCGGCATCTGGTCGTTGATCGACGGGATCATCATCCTGGTCAACGGCGGCACGGACGCCCAGGGCCGCAAGCTGCGCGACTAGATCCCCGCGAGGTTCCGGCCGACGCCCCACACGGCGGCGACGACGAGAACGGCGACACCGACCGACTTCGGCACGGATCGCCGTTCCCCGGTCCACTTTCCGCGCGTCCACCGCCCGAAAAGCCACACGGCCAGAGGGACGCCCAGCGCGAGCAGCACCGCGTTGTAGTGGAACGCGGCGACGACATCACCGTGCAGCAGCGCGTGCACCATGCGCGTGGCACCGCAGCCAGGGCATTCCAGTCCCGTGAGCCAGTTGAACGGGCACTTCGGCAGCAGGTTGCCGGGCTTGTTCGGGTCGACGAACAGCAACAGCACCGCACCCGCGCCCCCCGCCGCGAGAACGCCGAGGGGTGCCTTCAGCCGTGCGAAGGCACCCGTCAGCGTCTGCATGAGCCCAACCTACTTCTCGCGCGCGACGAACCGGGTCGGCTTGTCGCGGAAAGGCGCGTCGGCGGGACGCGGCTCGGCCCGTCCGTCGAGCACCTCGCGGGCCGCGAGCAGCCCGGCCACCGACGAGGCGTTGACGATCTCGCCGGCGAGCACCATCCGCACGGCCTCCTCGACTCCGAAGCGGTGGACCTCCAGGTCGGCCTCTTCCTCGCCCTGCACGTCGCGGTCGACCTCGGACAGCCCGCGCGCCAGGAACACGCGCACGACCTCGTCGGTGAACCCCGGTGACGCGGCGACGTCGACCAGCACGTGCCACCGCTCGGCGTCGAGCCCGACCTCCTCGGCCAGCTCGCGGCGGGCGCCGACGACCGGCTCCTCGCCCTGGTGGTCGAGCAGTCCGGCGGGCAGCTCCCACAGGTGCCTGCCCAGCGCGTGCCGGTACTGGTGGACCAGCGTGACCTGGCCCTCGTCGTCGACGGCGACGACCGCGACGGCACCGGTGTGCTCGACGATCTCGCGCTTGGCCGTGCCACCGCCGGGCATCTCGACCTCGTCGACGCGCAGCGCCAGGATCTTGCCGACGTGGAGGTCCTCGCTGGAGACCGTGCGGAAGTCGTGCCGCGCCGTCACTTGGTGGCTCCCGCCGTCGCCAGGGGGAGGCGGTCGGCCACCCGGTAGTCGATCGCGGCCTTCACGAACGCCGCGAACAGCGGGTGCGGCTTCGTGGGACGCGACTTGAGCTCCGGGTGCGCCTGCGTGGCCGCGTAGAACGGGTGCACGTCGGCCGGCAGCTCGACGAACTCGACCAGGCGGCCGTCCGGCGAGACACCGGAGAACACCAGGCCCGCGTCGGTCAGCTTCGCGCGGTAGGCGTTGTTGACCTCGTAGCGGTGGCGGTGGCGCTCGGAGACCTCCGTGGCGCCGTAGGCGTTCGCGACCACCGAGCCCGGCGTCAGCTTCGCGACGTACGCGCCGAGCCGCATCGTGCCGCCCATGTCGCGCTGGCCGGAGACGACGTCCTGCTGGTCGGCCATCGTCGAGATGACCGGCGAGCCGCCCTCCTCGAACTCGCTGGAGTTCGCGTCCTCGATGCCCGCGAGGTTGCGCGCGGCCTCGATGACCATGCACTGCAGGCCGAGGCACAGGCCCAGCGTCGGCACCCCGCGCGTGCGGGTGTACTTCAGCGCGCCGATCTTGCCCTCGATGCCGCGCACGCCGAACCCGCCGGGGATCAGCACCGCGTCCATGCCGGACAACGCGCGTGCCGCGCCCTCGGGCGTCTGGCACTCGTCGGACGGCACCCACTTGATCTCGACCTTGGCGTGGTGGGCGAACCCGCCCGCGCGCAGCGCCTCCGTGACCGACAGGTACGCGTCGGGCAGGTCGACGTACTTGCCGACGAGCGCGATCTTCACCGTCTCCGACGGGTTGTGCACGCGCTCCAGCAGGTCGCCCCACACCGTCCAGTCGACGTCGCGGAACGGCAGGTCGAGGCGGCGCACGACGTAGGCGTCGAGGCCCTCGGCGTGCAGCACCTTCGGGATGTCGTAGATCGACGGCGCGTCCACGGCGGCGACGACGGCGTCGGTGTCGACGTCGCACATCAGGCCGATCTTGCGCTTGAGCGAGTCCGGGATCTCGCGGTCCGCCCGGCACACGATCGCGTCGGGCTGGATGCCGATGTTGCGCAGCGCCGCGACGGAGTGCTGCGTCGGCTTGGTCTTGAGCTCACCGGACGGCGCCAGGTACGGCACCAGGCTGACGTGCAGGAAGAAGACGTTGTCGCGGCCCACGTCATGGCGGACCTGGCGGCAGGCCTCCAGGAACGGCAGCGACTCGATGTCGCCGACCGTGCCGCCGACCTCGGTGATGACCACGTCGGGCTTGACGCCGTCGGCGTCCGGCTCGGCCATCGCCCGGATGCGGCGCTTGATCTCGTCGGTGATGTGCGGGATGACCTGCACCGTGTCGCCCAGGTACTCGCCGCGCCGCTCCTTGGCGATCACCTCGGAGTACACCTGGCCGGTGGTGACGTTCGCGTCGCCGCTCAGGTCCCGCGCGAGGAACCGCTCGTAGTGGCCGATGTCGAGGTCCGTCTCCGCGCCGTCGTCGGTCACGAAGACCTCGCCGTGCTGGAACGGGTTCATCGTGCCGGGGTCGACGTTCAGATACGGGTCGAGCTTCTGCATCGTTACCCGCAGGCCGCGCGAGGTGAGCAACTGGCCGAGGCTCGAGGCCGTGAGCCCCTTGCCCAGGGAGGACGCGACGCCTCCCGTGACGAAGACGTGCTTGGTCGTACGTGCCTGCTGCACCAACGGGGCTCCCGTGAAAATCGTGGGGGCCGAAATCCCCCTATCCACGGGCCATAACGCTAACACGCCGCCGGTCACTCAGCGCACCACGACCCGGCAGATCACATCACCCGATCGGCGCAGCGAGGGGTTTTCCGAACCTCCCACGGCACAGCCCGGCATCAGGAAAAGTTGTCACGTGACCTTCGACGTGGCGGGGAGCGCCGCACTGGCCGTGCACGACCGTTCGGCGGCGTGGCGTTTCATCGAGGGCTTCGCGGCCGCGTGGGCCGACCCGATCGAGGCCCAGGACGGCTGGACCCGCCGGGAGCTCGCCGAGACCGAGGACCGGCTCGGCGTGCGCGTCCCCGAGGCGGTGAAGGAGGCGCTGGCGCTGTTCGGCAAGCGCCCCGACCTGACGAGCAACCAGGACCGCCTGCTCGTGCCGTCGGAGCTGCGCGTCGAGGACGACGTGCTGGTCTTCCGCGACGAGAACCAGTCCGTCGCCGCGTGGGGCGCGGCGCTCGCCGGCGAGGACCCGGAGGTGCTGGTCAAGTTCGACCTCGTCGACAAGCGGGAGGAGCACTGGGACGCCTGGCTGCCCCGGTTCTCGCTGGCGTGCGTGGAGATGGTGCTGTCGGAGGCGTTGTTCCGCGACGGGGCCGAGACGGCCGACAGGGAGATGTCCGGTGCGGACACCTCCCTGCTGCACGACAACTTCGTCGCGTTGCCGGTGCGCAGTCCCGGCACCCGCTGGTTCGCCGGGGACGACGTGATCGTCCGCGAGGACACCGACGAGTGGCTGTGGGCTCGCGCCCGCACGCCGGAGGCGTTGGAGCTGCTGCTCGAACGGGTCCCCGGCGACTGGACGACGGAGTACTGAGCGCCTAGTGCGGTGACCACAATCCTCACCGGGTTGCGCGCGGCCCAGGTGGACGCCTCGCGGCACCTCCCCCCCGCCCCCGTACCACCAGTACGAGGACGTGGGGGAGGCACCACGATGCATCGCCCTGGACCGGTCGCAACCCGGCAAGGGTTCGTGATCACCGCACTAGCCGGCCGTCCCGGGCGAGGACGCCTCGGCGTTGCCGGCGACGCCGTACCGGCCGGAGCGGCCCTCCAGCTGTTCCCGCAACGCCATCACGACGACGACCTGCCCGGCCGGGCTGTCGGCGTTGTCCACGGTGGACAGGATCGACGTGGCGTTGGTGTCCGCGCGGACGACGCCGATCGCGCCGGTGCCGTTCGCGGACCCGCCGGCGCCCGCCAGCACGACGCCCGCGCCGGACCGGTCGAGCTGCGTCGAGAAGCGGGCCATCGTCGACGCGCGGTCGGCCGCCGAGTCACCGGTCGCGGCACCACCGGTCAGCACGATCGCGAGCTGCGCGGGCTTCATGCCCGAGGTCGCCTTCACGAACCCCGCGTTGGTCAGGCCCGCGAGCGCGGACGCCGCCTCGTCCGGCGTGGCCTGCGGCTCGTTGTTGGACGGGTTGAGCAGCAGCAGGGTCCCGAACAGGCCACCGGCGCGGGTGCCGGGGTCCACGGCGGTCGGCAGCTGCGAGCCGGCGGGCTGCAGCCGTGCCACGAGGTCGCGCAGCTGGTCGCCGCGGGACGGGTCGGTGAACGCGTCGGTCAGCTGGATCTCGCCGGTGAGGGTGGCGCCCGCGGACTTCAGCAGTCCCGCCAGCGCGTCCCGGTCGGACGGACGCGCGTCGGAGGTCGTGACGATGACGACCGTGCGGTCGGTGAGCCGGTCCTTGACCGCGAGCGGCCCGACGGACGCGGCGAACTCGTCCGCCTCGCTCAGCTTGGCGTTCAACGCGTTGCGGTCGTTCTGCAGGTCGTTCACCTGCTGTCCCAACGAGTTCTTCTCGTCGCTCAGGCCCGACAGCAGCCGACCGCTGATCGCGGTGGACCCCAGCACGACCCCCACCGCGAGCGCGAGGAACACCGCGGTGATCGAAACTATGTGGTATCGCAGCGTGATCACGAGAAGAACCCCTTGAACCAGTTGACGACGGACTGCCAGCCGTCGACCACGACGTCGACGTAGACGTGACCGACACCGGACACCGCGAGCGCGGCGGCCATGGCGGCGACCGCGGCGGCCACCAGCAGGACGATCACGCCCAGCGAGACCCGGCTGCGGTGCAACGTCGCGACGGCCTCCCCGTCGACGAGCTTGCTGCCGAGCTTGAGCCTGGTGAGGAACGTGGAGGGGTTGGAACCGGAGTGCCCGCGGTCGAGGAACTCGCGCAGCGTGGCGCGCAGTCCGACCGTGACGACGAGGGACGCGCCGTGTGCTTCGGCGAGCAGCAGCGCGAGGTCCTCGGCGTTGCCGGAGGCGGGGAACGTCACCGCGCCGATGCCGAGGTCCTGGATCCGCTGCAGGCCGGGCGCGTGGCCGTCGGTCTGCGCGGGGACGACCACCTCGGTGGCCTCGCGCAGCGACGCCGTGCCGATGCCGTCGGGGTCGCCGACGATGATGTCCGGCTTGAGCCCGGCGTCGTGCAGGGTGTCCGCGCCGGCGTCGACGCCGATCAGCACCGGCCGGTACTCGCGGATGTACTTGCGGAGCTTGCGCAGCTCCTCGGCGTGCGACGGCCCACCCGCGACGACGAGCACCTGCCGGTCGCGCATCGGCACGTAGACCTCGGGCACGCCGACGCCGTCGAGCACGAGCGCCCGTTCGCGGCGCAGGAACTCGATCGTGTTGGCGGAGAAGGCTTCCAGCTGCGCCGACATGCCTGCCTTCGCCTCGATCATCGCGTCGGCGATGCTCTCGGCGTTCTGCTCGGTGCCCCTGGCGACCTCGCGTTCGCCGGCGTAGACGACGCCGTCGAGGAGCCGGACCTTGGTGCCTTCCTTGATCTCCCGCAGCGCGACCGCGCCGACGTTGTCGATCAGCGGGATGCCCGCGTCGACGAGCAGCTCCGGGCCGAGGTTGGGGAAGCGCCCGGAGATGGACGGCGACGCGTTCACGACACCGACGACCTCGGCCGCCACCAGCGCCTCCGCGGTGCGCCGGTCGAGGTCGACGAGGTCGAACACGGCGACGTCGCCGGGACTGATCCGCCGCACCAGGTCGCTCGCGCGCCGATCAACCCGCGCGACGCCCGTGACACCGGGGAGTTCGTGGTTGGTGCGGCTCAGCAGCCCGGATAGCTTCATGCGCCGATAGTGGCTCACGGTGCGCACGCGACAGGTGAGGCACGCCGGGCGTTCTGCGGCTGGTCAGTCGTCGGGGTGAACCACCACGCCGGCGAACGCGAGCACCACCGCGGCGAGCAGGACCCAGATCCCGGTGCCGAACCCCGCTTCCAGCGCGGGGTCGATCGCGATGTTGCCCTCGCGGTGGAAGCTGATCGCGTTCAGCAGGTAGACGAACAGCATTCCGGTGACGCCCGCGAGCGCCGCCGCTCCGGCGTAGGCGGCCTTCCGCCACCGGATGCCGAGCAGGACCGTCGCGGCCGCGACGACGACCGGGATGGCGAACAACGGGCCGTGCTCGTCCTTCGTGCCGCCGAAGTGCGTGCTCCAGCCCGTGGTGACGTAGGCGGTCTGCGGCTGGCCGGGTGCGAGCCGGATGAGCAGTTCCGAGAACGGCAGGAACGTCGCCGCCACGGCGGCCGCCGCCGCCACCGCCAGGAGCGCGATGCCGAGGATCCTCACGCCGCCTCCCGTTGGACGGCGACGGCGCCGACGAGCGCGACCAGTGTGCCGACGACCAGGAACACCAGCCCGAAGCCGAGCGCGAAGTCGCCCTGCTGTTCGACGGCGTGGCCGCGTTCGGAGACCAGCAGCGCGGCGGTGACGCCGACGGCACCGGCTTGGGCGGCGGCTCCGGCCAGTGCGGCCCTGCTGACCCAGATGCCGGCGACGAGCAGCGCGGCGCTGACGGCGATCGGCACGCCGTACCAGGGCGACAGGTCACCGGCGGGCCAGTCGCCCGGCTTGTTCAGGACCTCCGTGCCCCACGCCCTGACCACGACCTCGACGCCACCCGCGTACACCGTCGAGTACCACGGCAGCACCATGGCCGTCGCGGTCAGCACCACCCCGGCCGCGATGAGCGCGACCGCCGTAGGTCTTCCGATCACTGCGGCTCCTGCTGTCGCTCGATGCCGAAGGGCGGCGTGTCGTCGTCGGCGTCGAGCTGGTGCACGACAACCGCCTCTTCCTCGTGGGGTTGCTGCTGTTTCCGCTGTTGCGCGAGCACGGCGCCCACGAGCCCGACGACCGCTCCCGCGACCAGCAGGTACGTACCGACCTTGAAGGTGTACTCGAACGACTCGCCGCCGCCCGGCCACGACTCCCTGATCGTCCGCTCGTGCAGGACCTGGGTGACGTAGTAGAACACGATCCCGGCCAGCGCTCCGGCGCCGACCAGTGCCGGCGCGCGTCCCCTGTCCCGGAACAGGAGCACGGCCGCGAGGACGAGCAGCGCGGCGCTGAGCGCGACCGGCGTCCCGGCCGCGTAGTAGGCGACCTCGTCGTCCTGCCCGACGACCGGCGTGTCGGACATGACCACCCACAGCGACGTCGACACCGACCGGTCGGGTCCGTAGCCGTGGAAGACCATCTCGTAGGTGGTCTGGAAGCTGCCGACGACCACCGTCGCCGCCGCCAGCACGAGCAGCACCGGCGCGATCTTCCGCCGGTCAGTCATTCTTGGGCTCCACCACCACCGGGAACCCGTACGGCGGCGTCTCCATGTCGTCCGGAGGCTCCTCGAGCTGGTGGATGACCACGCCGTCCGACGGCTCGGGCTCGGGACCGCGCGGCAGCTCCTGGTGCAGCACCGCCGACACCACGGCCACCCCGGCCGCCACGACCAGCAGCGTGATCCCGGCTCCCTGCTCGACCTCGAAGGGCACCGGCACGGGCACGTCGGTGTCCCGCAGCCTGCGCACGACCGTCTGCACGCCGCTGACCGCGGACCAGGCCACGCCCGCCAGCAGACCGGCCCCGAGCAGCGATCCCACCCGCGCCGCGGGAACCCGGAACGCCAGGACCGCCGACAGCACCATGACCAGCGCGGCCACGACGACCGCCGTGCCGAGCTCCAGGGGCGAGAGCATCAACGCGTCGCCCAGGTCGTCCCGCTCGACCGCCCAGAGCGTGCTCTCGAACCGGAACGTGCGGTTCCTGAACGGCACCTGGACGGCGTAGGCGGGCAGGAACGTGGCCGCCACCGCGAGCCCGGCCGCGACGAACACCAGCACCGCCCCGAACACCCGGCGCGTGGTCACAGATCCGGTCCACCTTCCACCGCACGACCGCGTGCGTCCGCTGACCGGTGATCGGTCACGAACCCATCATGCCGAAGATCGGGCGGAACAGCGGATCAGGGCGCCGGGAAACGAGAAGTGGCGCGGCACCTCTGCGGGTACCGCGCCACCACGTCGTTCGAGGCCGTGCTGTCAGGCCTTCTTCTTGCGCCGCCGCACCACCGGGGCCGCCGACTTGTCGGCCTTCGCCGCCGCCAGCAGTTCCTCGGCGTGCGCGCGGCCGGTGTCGGTCGAGTCCATGCCCGCGAGCATGCGGGCCAGCTCGACCACGCGCTGCGTCTCGTCCAGCTTGCGCACCGCGGACCGCGTGAACGTGCCGTCGGCCGACTTGTCGACCACCAGGTGCCGGTCGGCGAACGCCGCCACCTGCGGCAGGTGCGTCACGACGATGACCTGGTGCGAGCGGGCCAGCCGGGCGAGGCGGCGCCCGACCTCGACGGCCGCTCGGCCGCCGACGCCCGCGTCGACCTCGTCGAAGACCAGGGTCGGCACCGGGTCGGAGTGCGACAGCACCACTTCCAGGGCCAGCATCACGCGCGAGAGCTCGCCGCCCGACGCGCCCTTGTGCACCGGCAGGGCCGGGGCGCCGGGGTGCGAGATCAGGCGCAGCTCCACGTCGTCCACGCCGGACGCGCCGGCGTGCAGGATCGAGCGGCCGACCGGCAGGGCCTGCGCGTCGCCCGACTCGGCGTGGCGCGGGCGCACGGCCAGCTCCACCGAGGCGTGCGGCATCGCGAGGCCGTCGAGCTCCTCGGTGACGGCCCTGCCCAGTTCGAGGGCGGCCTCGCCACGCGCGGCGGTGACCCGTTCGGCCAGGCCGGCGAGCTCCACGGCCAGCGCGTCGCGGCGCTGCGCGAGACCGGTCAGGGCTTCCTCGGAGGTGTCGAGCCCGTCGAGGCGGGCGCGGGCGTCGGCGGCCCACGCGATCACGCCGTCGACGTCCGCCGCGTACTTGCGGGTGAGCGCCTTCAGCTCGGCCTGGCGCTGCAGCACCGCTTCGAGACGACCGGGGTCGGCCTCGAGGTGGTCCAGGTAGCCGGAGATCTCGGCGCCGACGTCGGCGAGCAGCGTGGCGGCCTCGACCAGGCGCGGTTCCATCTCGCGCAGCTTCGGGTCCTCGGACGAGGACAGGCGGCGGGCGGCCTCGGAGATCAGGCCGAGCGCGCCGGGGTTGTCCGGGTCGCCCTCCAGGGAGCCGGACACCGCGTACTGCGCGCCCTGGGCGGCCTCGCGGAGCTGGTCGGCGTCGGCGAGGCGGCGGGCCTCGTCGTGCAGCTCGGCCTCCTCGCCCGGCTTGGGGTCGACCGCGTCGATCTCGGTCAGGCCGTGCCGCAGCAGGTCGGCCTCGCGCGCGAGCTCGCGGGAGCGTTCGGTGCGCTCCTTGAGCTCCGTCGAGACGCGCAGCCACTCCTCGCGCACGGACTGGTAGGAGCGCAACGGCTCCGCCACGTCCTCGCCGGCGAAGCGGTCCAGCACACCGCGCTGCTCGGTCGGGCGCATGAGCCGCAGCTGGTCGTTCTGCCCGTGGACGGCGATCAGCTGCTCCGCCAGCTCCGACAGCACGCCGACCGGCACGGAACGGCCGCCGACGTGCGCGCGGGAGCGGCCGTCGGCGCCGACGGTGCGGATCGCGATCAGCGACCCGTCCTCGTCCGCCTCGCCGCCGACCTCCTCGGCCACCTTCGCGGCAGGGCTGCCCGCCGGGGCCTGGAAACGGCCCTCGACCACCGCCTTGTCCGCTCCGGTGCGCACGCGGGACGCCTCCGCACGGCCACCGCCGAGCAGGTGCAACCCGGTCACGACCATCGTCTTGCCCGCGCCCGTCTCACCGGTGACCACGGTGAATCCGGGATCTAGTTCCAGGGTGGCCTCGTCGATCACGCCAAGGCCATTGATGCGCATCTCGGCCAGCACAGGGCGAACCTTACTTGTCGAGTCCGACATTTCCTCGCGGGCACCGTAACGAGACAGTGCCGACGCACCGAGCGGCGCGATCAGCCTGCCGATGGTCCCCGCCATCCCTTCACCGGCAGATCGAACTTCTCGACCAGCCGGTCCGTGAACGGTGCCTGGCGCAGCCGCACGAGCCTGAGCGGCACCTCGCCCTCCACGATCTCGATCCGCGCGCCCGCGGGCAGCTCGAACGTGCGCCGGCCGTCCGCGGACAACGCCGCAGGATGCCCCGTGGCCTCGATCTCGAACGCGACGTGCGACTTCGGCGACACGACCAGCGGCCGGGCGAACAGCGCGTGCGCGTTGCTCGGCACCACGAGGATCGCCTGCACGTCCGGCCACACGACCGGTCCGCCGGCCGAGAACGCGTAGGCCGTCGAACCCGTCGGCGTCGCGCACAGCACGCCGTCGCAGCCGAACGCCGACACGGGCCGTCCGTCGACCTCGATGACGACCTCGAGGATGCGTTCGCGGATCAGCTTCTCGACGCTGACCTCGTTGAGCGCCCAGGTCTTCACGACGACCTCGCCGCCCACCGTCGCCACGAGGTCGAGCGTCATGCGCTCTTCCACGAAGTAGTCGCGTTCCAGCACGTGACCGACGGCCTCGTGGACCGCGTCCGAGTCGGCCTCCGCGAGGAACCCGACCCGGCCGAGGTTGACGCCCAGCACCGGCACCCGCGCCGGACGCGCGAGCTCGGCACCGCGCAGGAACGTGCCGTCACCGCCGAGGACGAGCACCAGCTCGGTGCCCTCGGCGGCGTGGTCGTCGGCGGGCACGACCTTGGTGCAGCACGACGGGCCGAGGTCACGCGCCTCGTCGTCGAGCACCCTCGTCGTGACGCCCCCGACCGCGAGACGGCCGGCCACCTGACGGGCGAGATCGATGTTGCTCTGGTGCCCGGTGTGGACGACCAGCAGGACTTCCCTCATTGGGGCCCTTCTTCGACGGCGGTGCGCACCATCTCCGCGGGGTCGACCGGGTCGCCCTTGCGGAGCCAGAGGAAGTACTCGACGTTGCCGGACGGACCGGGCAGCGGGCTCGCGACGACCCCGTGCACGGCCAGGCCCAGCTCCTGCGCGGCCCCGGTCACCTCGAGGACGGCCTCGGCCCGCAGCTCCGGGTCGCGCACCACGCCACCCGAGCCCAGTCGTTCCTTGCCGACCTCGAACTGCGGCTTGACCATCGGCAGCAGATCGCCCTCCTCGTCGAGGCACGCGGCCAGTGCGGGGAGCACCAGCCTCAACGAGATAAACGAAAGATCGGCCACCACGAGTTCAACGGTGCCGCCGATGTCCTCGGGCGTGAGGGTGCGGACGTTGGTCTTGTCCTTGACCACGACCCGGTCGTCGGTCTGCAGCTTCCAGTCGAGCAGACCCCGGCCGACGTCGGCCGCGACGACCTGCCGCGCGCCCTTGCGCAGCAGCACGTCGGTGAAACCGCCAGTGGATGCGCCGGCGTCGAGGCACCGCCTGCCGGTGGGGTCGATCTTGAAGCCGTCGAGCGCGCCGATGAGCTTGTGCGCGCCCCTGGAGGCCCAGTTGGGGTCGTTGTCGATGTCCTTGACGACGACCGCGTCGGAGGTCTCGACGGCGGTCGCGGGTTTCGTCGCGACGGTGCCGCGGACCTTCACGCGACCGTCCGCGACGAGTTGGCTGGCGTGCTCACGGGACCGGGCTAGCCCCCTGCGCACGAGTTCGGCGTCGAGCCGCACTCTGCGAGGCACTGTGCATCACACCTTGTCGATGCTCGACAGTGCGTCGGTGAGCGTCGCGTGCACGGCGTCGAACCGCGCCACGTGCTCGGCGAGGGGAACGGTCTCGAGCCCGTCGAGCCGCTCCAGCGCGCCGGCGATGGCGGCGGCCGGGTCGGGCGGCGGTCCGGGCAGGGGGTAGTTCACGGATCTACGGTAGCCGATGGAGTGCGGAGAGGTCGGCGCCGACGTACGTGGGCCGCTGCTCGGCCGGAAGCGCTTGCGCGTCTTCCTCCGTCGACACGCCGGTGAGCACGAGCAGGGAGTCCATGCCCGCGTTGACCGCGCCGAGGATGTCGGTGTCGAGCCGGTCGCCGACCACGAGCGGCCGTTGCGCGCCGAGGTCCTTCGCCGCCTGCTGGAGCAGCGGCGTGGCGGGTTTGCCGGCGACGAGCGGTTCCTGGTCGGTGGCGGTCTTGAGCGCCGCGACCAGGGAGCCGTTGCCGGGCAGGAGCCCGCGTTCGGTGGGCAGGGTGGCGTCGACGTTGCACGCCACCCACAGCGCGCCGGAGCGGATGGCGACCGCGGCCTCGGCCAGCTCGCGCCAGCCGAGGTCCATGGACAGCCCCTGCAGGACCGCCACCGCGCCGTCGGCGGTGTCGGTCGGGACGAGCCCGCGCTTGAGCACCTCGGCCTCGAGGGCCTTGGTGCCGAGCACGAGCACGGTGGACCGCCGGTCCAGGCGTTCGGCGAGCATCGCCGCGCCTGCCTGCGAGGAGGTGCTGACCTCCTCGACGCTCGTGTCGAACCCGAGCTCGAGGAGGTGGTCGGCGACCGCCTGCGGGGAGCGGGAGGCGTTGTTGGTGACGAACCGGATCCCGACGCCGTGCTCTCTCGCCTTCGCGACGGCTTCCACCGCGCCCGGCACGACCTCTTCGCCGCGGTACACGGTGCCGTCGAGATCGATCAGCAGGGCGTCGTACCGGTCGACCAACGTCTCGCTCACTGCTGCCCGTTCTCCTCGGGGACGGTGTCGTCCTGGGTCAGCTCGAACGCGCGCTCGGCGGCGTCCGTCTCCCCTTCGTCGTCGGCCTCGGCGGCGTTGAGGAACCACTTGACGGCTTCCTCGGTGCGGCCGGCCGCGGCCAGGTTGTCGGCGTAGGCGTAGAAGAGCCGCGCGGAGTAGGGCGTGCGCTGCCCGGGGTCGAGGTCCGGCCCCTGCAGTGCGACGACGGCCGCGTCGAGCTGGCCCATGTCGCGACGAGCGCCGGCCGCGACGATGCGCAGCTCGATCTCGTCCTCCTGGCTGAGCTCCTTGGCCGACGGGTCCTTGGCGAGGTCGATGGCCCGCTCGGGACGCCCGAGCGCCCGCTCGCAGTCGGCCATGATCGCCAGGTGGCCCGGTCCGGCCATCATCCGGCGCGCGGCCCGCAGCTCGCTGAGGGCCTCGGCCCACTCGTCCGCGAAGTAGGCGGTGAGACCCGCCGCCTCGCGCACGACACCGACCCGCGCCGCCTTGCTGCGCGCGTACCGGGCGTGCTCCAGGGCGAGCTCCGGCTCCTCGTCGATCAGCAGCCCGGCCGCGGCCAGGTGCCGTCCGACGATCTCCGCGAGCCCCTTGGGCAGGCTGCGCAGCTCGGCCTTGATCTCCGGGTCGAGCAGGGAGAGGTCGGCCTCCTCCGGCAGCTCGGGACGACCACCGCGGGGAGCGGGGGCCTCGTCGCGCTCGGCCTGGGGCTCGTCGGCGTCACCGCGGGCGTCGCCGGCCTCCTGGGCGGCGCCGTCCTCGTCGTCACCGGACTCGTCGTCGGTGTCGTCGGCGGCCGGGGCCTCGGTGGCCGTGGTGGCGTCGGCGTCCTCGTCGGCGCGAACCTCGGCCTCGTCGGACTCGTCCGCGGAGACCTGCTCGCGACCGGCGGCGGCACGGCTGGCCGCGGCACCGTCACCGAGGCGGTAGCCGGCGCGCTCGCCGGTCGGCGCCTCGGAGCTCACCTCGGCGGGAGCCGCCTGGCCGGTGTTCTCCTGGTCGGCCCGACGCTCCTGGAAGCGCGCCGCACGCTCACGGCTGCGCTCGTCACGACGGTCGTCCGTGCGCGAGTCGCGGCGGTCGTCGGAACGCGAGTCACGACGGTCGTCGGTGCGGGAGTCGCGCCGGTAGCCACCGCGATCGTTCGAGTCGTCCTTGCGGTAGCCACCGCGGTCGTTGGACCGGTCACCACCGCGGTAGCCACCCCGGTCACCGGAGTCGCTCTTGCGGTACCCGCCGCGGTCGCCAGAGCCCTGACCCCGGTTGCCACCGCGGTCGTCGGGCTTGCGGTACCCGCCCCGGTCGTTCGAGTCGTCCCGGCGGTAGCCGCCGCGCTCACCCGAGCGCTCGCCGCGGAACCCACCGCGGTCACCGCGGTCGTTGGACCGCTCGCCACCGCGGTAGCCACCCCGGTCGCTCGACTCGCTCTTGCGGAAGCCACCGCGGTCGTCGGAACGGTCACCGCGGTAGCCGCCGCGGTCGTTGGACCCGCGGTACCCACCGCGGTCACCCGAGTCGTCACGGCGGAACCCGCCGCGGTCACCACCGCGGTCGGAGCGGAAACCGCCGCCCGAGCCCTCGCTGCGCCGGTAGCCGCCGCGGTCGTTCGAGTCGTCACGGCGGAAGCCGCCACGGTCGTTCGACCGCTCGCCGGAACGCTCGCCGCGGAAGCCACCACGGTCGGAGTCGCTCCTGCGGAAGCCACCGCGGTCATTGGACCGGTCACCACCGCGGTAGCCGCCGCGGTCACCGGAGTCGTCCCTGCGGAACCCGCCCGGACGACCACCGCGGTCGTTCGAGTCGTCACGGCGGTAGCCGCCGCGGTCGCTGGAACCCTGGCCGCGGTACCCGCCGCGGTCACCGGAACGCTCGCCGCGGTAGCCGCCACGATCGCCGGAGTCGCTCTTGCGGTACCCGCCACGGTCTTCGGAACGGTCACCGCGGTAACCACCGCGGTCACCCGAATCGCTCTTGCGGTAGCCGCCGCGGTCGTTCGAGTCGTCCTTGCGGTAACCGGGACGGTCACCGGAACCCTGGCCGCGGTAGCCACCGCGGTCCGAGTCGCTCTTCCGGTAGCCACCGCGGTCGCTCGAACGGTCACCGCGGTATCCACCGCGATCGCCGGAGTCGTCCTTGCGGTAGCTGCCGCGGTCGCTGGCCCCCTGCCCGCGGTAGCCACCGCGGTCACCGGAGCCGGCGCGGTTGTCTCGACGGTCACCGCTACTGGTGCGGTCGCCGGAGCCTTCACCACGCTGTGAGTTGCTGCTGAACTTCCGATCGCCTGCGGGACGGCCACCCTCGGAACGGCGCGGTCGGTCTCCCTGGCCACGCTGACGGTCGCCGGGACGATCCCCGAACCTGGACACCAATTCCTCCTACTACTGTGGACACGCTGAAAGGGGCCTGTGAGCAAAGCACTGTAATTGTGCCCCGCGATCACAAGCCCCTTCAGGGAAGTAAAGTTCGGCGGCGACCTACTCTCCCACACCGTAACCAGTGCAGTACCATCGGCGCAGAAGGGCTTAACTACCGGGTTCGGAATGGGACCGGGTGTTTCCCCAACGCTATAACCACCGAAACACTATGGAATTCACAACCCGAACCCCGAACCAGC